>CANHON010000136.1 GCA_947462115.1 Deltaproteobacteria bacterium
AGGCCCTCGGGCAGGGGCCGCCCGCGCAGCTGCAAGGCAAGGGCGAGGCGCGCGCGCTCCTCGGGCTCCAGGGCGCTGGCCTCGCGCAACAGGCGGCCGAGGGCCGGCTCGTCGGCGGGGCGGCCGGCGGCCGCGGCGGCCCAGGCGGCCAAGACCCGGTCGGGGCTGTCGGCCACGCGCCCCTCCAGCCGCGCCCAGGCCGCGTCCAGCGCGGCCGCCGTGGGCGGGGCGGCGGGCAAAGCGGCGCCCGCCTCTCCCAAAAAGGCGAGCAGCTCGGCCTCTGCCGCGACGCTGCCCGGCGGGCCCCGGCCCACCAGGGCGAGTGCGCGCTCCACCAGCCACCGAAGGGCCTGCTCGGCCGACGCCCGCTCCTCGCCCATGAGGCCGTTGAGCACGGCGATCCAGGCCCGGCCGGCGCGCGCGATGGCCTCGAGCTCGGGCAGGTCCGCCGCGATCGACTCGGCCGCCAGGGCCGCGAGCGGGGCGCCGCCGGCCGCGGCCCGCCGCACCCGCAGCAGGCGCCCCTCGGGGTCGGGCCGCTGGGGCGGCAGGGCGGTGGCCGCCACCGCGGCCGAGGCGCGGTCGGCGCCGCCCTCGCGCAAGGTCACGCCGTGCTGCTCGCCGGCCCGCAGCGGCGGCAAGGGCAGCACCGCCGTGCCGCCCGCCGGCACCTCGACGTTCAGCGGCGCCTTGTCGCCGGAGAGCGCGTAGCGCACCGGCTGGGCGCCGGGGTTGTGCACGGTGAGCAGCGGCTCCAGCACGTCATCGGGCCCGAGCGCCCCGCTAGCGCTCAGGCGCAGCCGCGGCCCCGGCCCCGCCGGCACCGCCAAGCTCGCCTCACCGGCGCCCAGCGCCGCGAGGGCCCGCACCTCGAGCACGCAGTCGATGTCGGGCAGCTCGCCGAGCTTGACCTCTGCCACGCCGTTCTTGTCGGCCTGTGCCTCGGCCCACAGCAGGCGCTCGCGCAGGGCGGGGCCCATGGCCGGCGCCGTCCGGCCGCCCGTCGCGCCCCCCATCACGCCGCCGCCGCGGCCGTAGCCCGAGCCCGAGCCAAAACCGCCGCCGCGGCCCGTCGTGCCGATGCCGCCCAAGACCCCGCTCATCGGCGTCTCCTCGTCCATCGCCTCGGCGAGCGGGGTGCCCATCAGCTCGCCGCGGCCCGCGAGGCGCGCCCGCTCGGCCTGGGCTTGGCGCGTGGCCTCGGCCAGCAAGGCGCCGGAGATCGGCTCGCCGGCCGCGGCCGACCACAGGGGCCCGCCCAAGGCCGCGGCGCCGTCGGCGAGGGCGCTCCCCCAGGGTTCAGCGGGCACGCCCAGCGGCGTGGCGAGGGGGGAGGCCAGGAGCCGGGCGTCGAGCAGGCGCAGCGACAGGCGCGCGGCCACCGGGCGCCCCTCGGCGTCGGTGACCGTCGCCCGCAGCCCGCCCGCCGGCTGGCGCTCCAGCTTCACGGTCAGGCGCGCGTCGAGGGCGAGGGGCCGGGCGTGGGCCTCGCCCCCGAGGCCGGTGGCCACCAGCGCCGCGTCGCCGTGCCGGGCCGGCAGCGCGAAGCTGGGCGCGGGGGCCCCCGCGGGCACAAGCGCCGCCGCGTGCACCCGGTCGGACTCCAGCGTGAGCAGGGCGGCCCCCTCGAGGCGGGGCGCGAGGCGGCCCCCGGCCGCGGTGGCCTCGGGGAGCCCCCGCAGCGCCACCGCCCCGGGGCTGGCCAGGCCCACGGTCGCCTCGGCGTGGGCGCTGCCGAGCAGCGGGTCGTCGGACACCAGGGCGAGGCGCACCTCGCCCGCCGGCAGGCCCGGAAGGCTCAACCACAGCTCGCCCTCGGCGGGGATGTTGACGCTCACCACGTCAATCTCGCGCAGGTGCTCGCCCGTGGCGCGCGCGGGCGCGTCGCCGATCCAGCCGGGGCCGCCGCTGAAGCCCTGCGCGCCGGCGGGGTCCGGGGCGGCCTCGGGCGCGGGGCTCGGCGGGCGCGCCGGCAGCTCGGCGCGCACCCGCAGCGTGTAGGTGCCCGGCGGCCCCGAGAGCTTCAGGCGCAGCGGGACCTGCGCCGACACGCGATCATCGGGCACCGCCAGCGCGAGGCGCCCCACCGTCGGGCGCGGGGGGGCCACCGACCCGCCCTCGCCCAGCAGCTGCAGGCTCACCTCGCCCGGCGCCGTGGGGATGGCGAGGGCGAAGCGGCCGTCCTCGCCGCTGCGCACCACCGCGGGCGCGCGCCCCGGCATCCGGTAGGTCGCCGCCACGCCCTCCACCGGGATGCTGCGCCCGTCGAGCACCTGGGGGCCCTGCGCGTCCCAGCGCAGGCTGCGGTGCGCGAGCGGGGTGGCCGGCGCGATGCTCAGCCGGCCGAGGTCCAGCGCCGGGCCCCCCTTGAGCTGGCCGCGCAGCCGCGCGGTCGAGGACAAGGACGAGCCCCCCCAGCCCGCGGGCAGGCGGAGCTCGCCCCGCCAGGCGCCGCTGGCGTCGAGGCGCGCCTTCGGGCCCGGCATGCGCGCGCCCCCCGCCTCGATCCACAGCTCCAGCTCGCCCTGCAGGGGGGCGTCGCCCTCGCGGCCGACGAGGTGCACGCCCACCGTGTCGCCCGGCAGGTAGACGGGGCGGTCGGTCATCACGGTGAAGCGGGGCACATCGACCGGCGCGGCGGCCGACCAGCGCAGGGCCGCCATCGCCGGCCCGCCGCGGGGGGCCGCCAGCACCCGCACCTCGCCCTCGGGCACCCGCAGGCGCGCGAGGCCGTCGCCGTCGGTGCTGAGGCGCTCGACCCCCCGGGTGGTGGCCACCCACACCGGCGCCCGCGCGGCGGGCTTTTCACCGTCCATCACGCCGATCACGAGGTCTTCGCCCCGCGCGCGCAGCAGCACCTTGGCGGCGCTGTGCAGCAGCACCACGCGGGCCTCCTCGCGGTCGCTGGCGGCCGTCAGGGTGTAGAGCCCGGGCCCCGGCACATCGACGGGCAGCGTCAGGCGGCGGTCGACGCCCACGCCCACGGTGGGCAGGGGCACCCGCCACTGGCGGTCGGGCGCCACCACCGCCACGTCGAGCTCGGGCAGGGAATCGACCTCGCCGCCGGCGCGCAAAAAGGCCTCGGGGTCGATCTGGTGCAGGCGCAGCTCGACCGAGGCGAGGCCCCGCGCCACGAGCTGCACCTCTGCTCGCCCGCCGGAGAAGGCCGCGGGTGCGGCGGGGATGGGCTCATCCCACCGGCGGCCGGCCTGCAGGTAGAGCGCGGGCTCGCTGCGCCGCGCGTGCTCGGCGGCGGCGGCCGCGGCCACGGCGTCGCCCTGGCGGCCGCGCTGGGCCAGCCAAGCCAGGGCCGCCGCGTCGCCGTCGCGGACGGCGCGCAGCTCGGTGAGGCGGTGGAGCGCGGGCTGCACCTGGAGGCCGAGGGCCAGCAGGGCCTCGAGGCGCCGCTGCTCCTCGGCGGGATCACCGGCCTGGCCCGCCGCGAGGGCGGCCTCGAGCAGGGCCTCGGGCCGCTGGGGGTGACCCGGGTGCTCGGCCAAAAAAGCGTCGTAGGCGATCACGGCATCGGCTGGGCGCCCGAGCGCGAGGGAGGCCCGGGCCCGCTCGAGGGCGCCGACGGCCAAGCGCCGCTCGGCCTCGCCCCGGCGCGGAGAGCTCGGGGCGCGCAGCAGCAGCGCCCGGAGCTGCTCGGCCTCGGCCGCCGCGCCCTGCACTGCGTCGGGGGCCAGGGCCGCCTCGACCGTCGCGAGCTGCAGCAGGGCGTCGTCCATGGCGGGCGAGGGGGCGCCGGCCGCCAGCGCGGCGAGGTGCGGGGCGGCCCGGCTGAGCTCGCCGCGGTCGAGGAGGCGGACGACCAAGAACTGCCGCCACTCCCAGCGATCGGGCGCGCCCTCAATGGCCCGCTCCAGCCACATCAGGCCCACCTCGAGGTCGGACTCGAGGGCCACCCGCCCCCGCACCCAGGCGTCTTCGGGGGCCGCGCCGAGCTCCGCGGCCATCTGCAGGGCCAAGCTGCCCTGGGCCATCTCGGCGCCGAGCCGCAGCAGCCGCGCCCGGCCCGGCCCCGGCGCGTCGCCGCTCAGCGTGAGCCCCTCTGCCAAGGCGCGCTGCAGCACGTCGGTGATCGCCGCGCGGAGCGACTCGGGCAAGCGCCGACCGGCCGCCTCGTGGGCGCGCTCCAGCTCGGCGGCGGCCACCGCCTCGATGAGCAGCTCGGGCAGGGGCAAGGAGAGGCTGAGCATCAGGCCGGCGAGCTGAGCCTGGCGGGGGTCCGGCGGGGCGCCGGGCTCGGTGAGCTTGGCCGACAAGCGCCGGATCAAGGCCGCGGTCGCTTGATCTCGCTCGGGGCCCAGCGCCCGGGCGCCGGCCTCGGTCATGCGGGCGAGGGCCGCCTCGACCTTGCCCTGCGCGAGGAGGGCCTCGGCGTGGTCAAAGGCCGCGCGGCCGGCGCAGGGGGCCGAAGGATCGACCGCCGAGAGGGTGGCCACCGCTGCCTCGAGCTGGCCCGCCTGAAGCTGCACCGCGCCGAGCACGCAGCGCAGGGCCGCGGCCTCGTCGGGCGGCGGCCCCCGCCGGAGCTGGGCCGCGATGCGGCGGGCGGCGGCCTCTGGGCGCCCCTCGGCGAGCTCCGACAAGGCGGCGTCGCCGGCGAGGCGCGCCCCCTCGCGGGCCTCGGCGCGACCGGGGGCGAAGGCCGAAGACAAGGTCAGCGACGTCAACATCGCGCGCAGACCCAGGCGGCCAACAGCGAGGCGCGGGGCGGCAGACACAGGGCGCGGGGCGGCGGGCGCGGGGCGAGCGGGGCGGGGCATGGGCACTCCAAGGGGTGGCCTCCGACCCCCGACGGGCCGGGCGGTTCCCTCGGGCCGAGCTTAGCGGCCTGCCCACTCGGGCACCGCGCGGTACCAAGCGCTGTTTTTGGGGTTCTCGCGGCACTCCACCGCCTCGCACCAGGCGCGGCCGCCGGACTGCTCGTGCAGCAGGGCGTTGGCTTGGGCCCAGGCGAGGCGGGCGCAGTACTCCATCGAGACCGAGGGGAGCACCCGCAGATCGGCGGCCCCCTGCGCCTCCAGCGCGCGGAAAGCGGGCAGCAGCGGGTCGTCTTCGCAGAGCAGCAGGGTGTGGTCGAACCAGGCCTCGAGCCAGGCCCGCAGCGGCTTGAGGCCGCCGAAGTCGACGACGAAGTGCGTCTCGCTCAGCTCGGCGGCGGCGAACTCGAAGTGAAAGCTGCGGGAGTAGCCGTGAACGAAGGCGCAGTGGCCCTCATGCCGCCACTGGCGGTGGGCGCAGGGCAGGTCGGCGAAGGTCTTGGTGGAGCGGTAGCGGGCCGGATCGACGAAGCCCGGCGGCGCGGCGGTGATCAGCGGGGGGGGTGTGCGGGACATGCGGCCTCCGGGCGGCGCCTAGCACGCCGGGCCGCGGGCGGACCCGAGGCGGGGACCGGGACGGGCCGCAAGGCGGCGGGTCAAGTTGAAAATACCATGTCAGGCGTGATCTCCATCATGCGCCCGGCCGGACGGAGCGGGGCCCGCAGGGCCCGTCGGCTGCCTGCAGCCGACCCAGCGGCCGCCGCCCCGGACCGCCCGGCGGGCCGGGGTGGGCGCCCGGCCGCGCCGCGCGGAGGAGGGCCGAAGGCGCCCCGCTCGGCGCGCGCCATCGCCCGGCCCAGCGCCATCGCCCGGCCCCCCCGCGAGGCGTTAGGCGCAGCCGCGGCGGGCACCCATGCACAGCGGGCCCGGCCCTGGAGGCGAGATGAACGGCGGTGAGCGGGTCGCAGAGGTGCTCAAGCGGCACGGGGTCGAGTTCGTGTTCACGCTCATCGGGGGCCACATCTCGCCGATCTTGGTGTCGGCCAAGAAGGCGGGCATCCGCGTGATTGACGTGCGGCACGAGGTCAACGCCGTGTTCGCCGCGGACGCCGTCTCGCGCATGACCGGCATCCCCGGCGTGGCGGCGGTCACGGCCGGCCCCGGCGTCACCAACACCATCACCGCCATCAAGAACGCCCAGCTCGCGCAGAGCCCGTTGATCTTGCTGGGCGGCGCCACCGCCACCATCCTGCGCGGCCGCGGCTCGCTGCAGGACATCGACCAGATGAGCCTGATCCAGCCCCATGTGAAGTGGGCGGCCCGCCCCGACCGCCTGCGCGACGTGGTGCCGGCCCTGGAGCGCGCCTTCGCCATCGCCCAAGAGGGCGTGCCTGGACCTGTCTTCGTCGAGATCGCCGTGGACTTGCTCTACGATGAGTCGACCGTGCGAGAGTGGACGGCCGCCAAGACCGACAAGCCCAACAAGACCCCGATGGAGAAGGTGCAGTCGGCCTACATTCAGGCCCACCTCAAGAGCACCTTCGCGCTGTCGGGCAGCCCGCGCTTCGCCGACCCGCCGGCCGCCGCCCCGCGCACCCCCGGCGGCTCGGAGCTCAAGAAGGCCGCCGCCATGCTGCGGGAGGCCAAGCGCCCGCTGATGGTGCTCGGCAGCCAGGCCATGCTGCGGCCGGCGCGGGTGGCCGAGCTCGTGACCGCCGTGGAGCGCATGGGCGTGCCGGTCTACCTCTCGGGCGCGGCCCGCGGCCTGCTCGGCGCCGACCACCCCCTGCAGCGCCGCCACCAGCGCAGAAAAGCGCTCAAAGAGGCCGATGTGGTGGTGCTGGCCGGCGTCCCCGCCGACTTCCGCCTCGACTATGGCAGCCACATCAACCGCTGCAAGGTCATCGGGCTCAACCTCTCCGAAGAGGACCTGAGCAAGAACCGCAAGCCCGACCTCGGCATCTTGGCCGACCCCCACACCACCTTGGTGGCCTTGGGCAGCCTCGTGCAGCGCGGCGGCAGCCTCGGCGAGTGGCTCGCGGCCCTCGACCGGCGCGAGGCCGAGCGCGAGGCCGAGATCGACAAGATGGCCCTCGACCGCACCCAATACAGCAACCCGCTGGAGGTCTGCCGAACCGTCGAGGCGCACCTCATCAAAGACAGCGTGATGGTCGGTGATGGCGGCGATTTTGTGGCCACGGCCAGCTATGTGGTCAAGCCCCGCGGCCCGCTCGGCTGGCTCGACCCCGGCGTCTTCGGCACGCTGGGGGTAGGCGCCGGTTTTGCGCTCGGGGCCAAGCTCGTGCGCCCCGACGCCGACGTGTGGCTGCTGTGGGGCGACGGCGCCGCCGGCTTCTCGATCATCGAGCTCGACACCTTCGCCCGCCACGGCCTCAGCGTGATCGCGGTGGTGGGCAACGACGCCGGCTGGACCCAGATCGAGCGCGACCAGGTCACCATTTTGGGCGATGACGTGGCCTGCCGCCTCACCCACATGGACTACCACGTGGTCGCCGAGGCCTGCGGCGGCGAGGGCTTCTTGGTCACCCGGCCCGAAGATCTGGCCGACACCTTCGAGCGCGCCCGGGCCGCCAGCCGCAAGGGCAAGCCGGTGCTGATCAACGCGCTGATCGGCAAGTCCGACTTCCGCAAGGGCTCGATCTCGATGTGAGGGGGCGCCCGTGATCGAGCTCGCCATCGTCGGCGGCGGCCCCGCGGGCCTCACCCTCGCGCTGGGCCTGCTGCGCCGAGACCCGACCTGGGCCCGCCGCATGGTGCTCATCGAGCGCGCCCGCTACCCGCGCGAGAAGCTGTGCGCCGGCGGCCTCGGCGAGCGCGGCTGGAAGATCTTGGCGCGGCTGGGGGTGCAGGCCGAGGTGCCGCAGGTGCTCATCGCGGGGATCAGCGTGCGCAGCCGCCTCGGCCACCACATCGCCCGGCCGGGCCTGTGCGGGCGGGTGCTGCGCCGGGTGGAATTCGACGCCGCCTTGGCCGAGGCCGCGGTGCGCGCCGGCCTCGTGATCCAGGCCGGCACCACCGTGCGCGACATCACCGAGAGCGACGATGGCTGCGTCATTCACACCGATCAGGGCGACATGGCGGCCCGGATGGTGGTGGGCGCCGACGGGGTGGGCAGCGCGGTGCGGCGCAGCATGGGCCTCGGCGGCGGCGGCCTGCGGGCGCAGGTCTTGGAGGTCGACACCCCGCGGGTGGCCGGCGACCTGCCGCCCGACCTCATCCACTTCGACGCCAGCGACCGGGCCTACGCCGGCTACATCTGGGATTTTCCCACGCCCATCGGCGGCGAGGTGCGGATGTGCCGCGGCGTCTACGTGCTCAACGTGCGCGGCGGCGAGGCGGCGGGGGTGCCGAGCGGGGACGGCCACAAGCTCGTGGAGCTGCTCGGGGCCTACATGGCCGACAAGGGCTTAGACATCGGCGACTGCCGGCTCAAGCGCTTCGGCGAGCGGGGTTTTGAGCCCAAGGGCCCGGTCGCCACCGCCCGGCGCATGCTCATCGGCGAGGCCGCCGGCATCGACCCGGTGACCGGCGAGGGCATCGCCCAGGCCATCGAGTACGGGGCCCGGGCCGCCCGCCTGATCCACGAGCGGGGAGCGGCCGCCCCGAGCGCCTGGGGGGCCCGGCTCCACGGCGGGCGGCTCGGCTGGGACTTGGCCGTGCGAACGGGCCTGCTGCGCGCCTTTTACGGCAGCCCGCGGCCGCGGTTGGAGGCCGCCTTCGCCGCCGCGCCGCGCATGCTCTGGGCCGGCGCCCGCCACTGGGCCGCCGCCCCGCAGCGCTGGGGGAGCGTGGGCCTCGGCCTGCTGCAAGGCGGGGTGGGTTTTCTGCGGGGGGAGCGCCCGCTGCTCGCCGCGCCCGCTGAGGCGCCCCTTGATCCCCCCTAGGCCCCGCCGCCGCGCCCCACAACAGACCGCTGCGCGCTATTTTGGGGCCGCCGCCTGCCTCACGCTGCTCGGCTGCGCGCCCAGCACCCCGCCCATGTCGGCGGCGGAGCGGGCGGCCCTGAAGGCCGAGCTGCAGGCGCCCACCGCCGCCCAGCCGAGCCCGGCGGTGGAGCGGGTGGGTCCGGCCCGGGCGGGCTTCGGCGGCGCCACGGTCACCCCGGTGCGCCTGGCCTTGCAGCCGGGCTGGTGGCTGACGGGCGCGCTGTTCTCACCGGCGGGGGCCGAGGGCTCGCCGCCCGAGGTGGGGGTCTTGGTGGCGCACGGGCACTTCGGCCAGGGCAAAAGCGGCGCCGAAGCCCAGGAGATCGCCTGGAGGCTCGCGGCCCAGGGCGCCACGGTGCTGAGCCTAGACAGCCCCGGCGAAGAGGAGGGGGCCCTGCCCGGCCGCCAGCTCCACCTAGAGGCCGGCGCCCACGGGCGGGCCCTGCTGCGGGCGGGCGGCAGCTCGGCCTTGGCGGTGCAGGTGACGGCCCTGCAGCGCGGCCTAGACGCCCTGCAGGCCTTGGGCGCGCGGCGCATCGGGGCCACCGGGGCCTCGGGCGGGGCGGTGCTGTCGATGTACTTGGCGCTCGTCGATCCGCGGGTACAGGCCGTTGTTTTGGCGAGCCCGCCGCCCATCCCCCGCGAGGGCCGCGGCGGGGGCTGCCTCTGCGATCAGCTGCCCGGCCACCCCGGCCCCGCGCCCGCCCTGCTCGCCAGCCTAGGCGTGCCCTCGCTCTGGCTGCTCGACCACCGGGGGCCGCCGCCCGAGGGCCTGCCCCGCAGCGCCCGGGTGGTGGGCTCGGACGGGCCGCACAGCTACACCGAGGAGATGCAGGCCGAGGCCCAGGCCTTTTTCGCCGCGGAGCTCGGGCTCGACCGGCCGGAGGGGGCGCTGGCCGCTGGGGAGCGCCCGCCCGCCTGGGACCTCGCCGGCCCGCCCCTGCCGACCGACAGCCCCGGCCTCGAGGCCCTGCCCTTCGCGCCGCCGCCCGCCTGGGCGCCCGGCCCCGCCGACCCCGCCGCCTGGGGCAGCCCGGTGGTGGAGACCCACTGCGAAGGCAACGGCCCCGTCGTTCTTTTGGCGGGGGTCGAGGGGGAGGATCGGGCCCAGCTCAGCGCCGCGCTCCGGGCCGCCGGCCTGCGGGCCTGCGCCCTGCGGGTGAGCGAAGACGAGGGCGCCGAGGCCGAAGCCCAGCTTCAGGGCCGGGTCTGGGCGGAGCGCCAAGCGGCGGCCTTGGCGGTGGCGGCGGCGCAGCAGGGGGCTGCGGCCATCTACGCCCAGCGGGCCTGGGGGCTGCCGGCCGGCGTGGTGGGCCTGCCCTGGGCCTGGGAGCGGCCGATCTGCGCGCTGAAGGACGTGCAGCCCGCCGTAGACCCCGCCTGGGTGCACACCCCGGGGGCCTGGTGGGGCGGGGCCGCCGAGGCGCGCTGCGCTGCCCAGCCCCGCCGAGGGGAGGACCGCGCAGCGCTGATCACCGAGCTCCGGGGGGCCCTCCTCCCCTGATCGACCGCGGACCGGCGGGGTCCGCAGCAGAAGGCGGGTCGATTCGGGGCGATGGGCAGGGGGAGCCGGAGGAGAGGAAGGGAAGGGAAGGGAGGGGGTGGTGGCCCCCTCGCTACCGCTCCGGGCGCCGCCCAGGCGCCGCTCAGGCGCCGCTCAGGCGCCGAGCAGGGCCTCGAAGCGCTCCACCGCCTTGCGGACCACCTTGAGGCGGCGCTTGGTGGGGGTGCCCTGCACGAAGGAGCTCAGCAAGGAGTTCAGGTCGCTGACCTCGTCCTTGATGGCCTTCCAGGCGGCCTTGTCGAAGCGCTGCACCGAGGCGGCCAGGGCGGCCTCGGCCCGGTCGAGGGCCTTGCGGGTCTTCTTCCAGCTCCCGCCGCCCTGGGCGAGCTCGACGTGCTGCCCGGCGAGCCCGATGAGGCGACGCACCGAAGCGACCCGCCCGAGGGCCTTCTCGGAGAGGGGGGCCGGGGCCTTGGCGGGCTTGAGCGGGCGGGCATCGGCGGCCTCGACCACCGGCGCGACCACCGGCGCGACCACCACAGGGGCGGCCTCGACCACCGGCGCGACCACCACCGGCGCGACCACCACCGGGGCAGCCTCGACCACCGGAGCGACCACCGCCGGGGTGGCGACCACCGGAGCGGCGACCACCGGGGCAATGACCACCGGGGCAGCGACGGGGGCGACCTCGACCACCGGCTCCACCACC
>CANHON010000137.1 GCA_947462115.1 Deltaproteobacteria bacterium
ATGGCCGTGTTTTCCCCTTCAACGGGCTGCGGGTGCGCGCCTCCCTTCGGGCCGCCCCGGACCGGGCGCAGGCCGAGCGCTCCAGCGACGGCGAGCTGCTCGACCAGCAGGTCGATGAACAAGCGCACGCGGAGCGGCAACAGGCTGCGGCTCGGGAACAAGGCGTGCACCGGCGTGCAAGGGGCCTCAGCCCCCTCGAAGATCTGCACCAGCGCGCCGGAGCGGAGCGCCTCGCCGCAGGCCAGCAGCGGCAGCCGGGCGAGGCCCAGGCCGGCCACGGCAGCTCCACACAGCAGCTCCAGATCGTTGACCACGAGCCGCGGCTCCGCCCGGGCCGGGGCCCCCGGCAGCTCCCAGCGCTCGGCCTCGCGCATGAGCAGCAGGGGCCAGCCGCCGAGTGTGGCGGGCGTTGGCGGCGGGCGGCCCGCGAGCAGGGCCGGGCTCGCGACGAAAACGGTCTGCGCCTCGCCAATCTTGCGCGCGGCCACCGAGGAGTCGTCGAGCTCCCCGACCCGGAGGGCGAGGTCCACGTCCTCCGCCAGCAGATCGACGCGGCGGTCCGCGAGGCTCAGGTTGAGCGAGACGCCGGGGTGCTCCACCAAAAACCGGCGCACGATCGGCAGGAGCACCACGCGGCCGAGCAGGGTGGGGGCCGAGACCCGCAGCCGGCCGACCACCTGCTGCTGGGCGGCCTGCACCGCGGCGGCGGCCTCCCGGAGCTGCGCTTCGATGAGGAGGCAGCGCCGGTGCACCTCCTGCCCGAGCTCGGTCAAGCGCACCTGACGGGTGCTGCGCTCCAACAGGCGCGCGCCCAGGGCCGCCTCGAGGCGGGCGAGGCGCTGGCTCACCCGCTGGCGAGACAGGCCCAGCGCGCGGCCGGCGGCGCTGAGCCCGCCCTCGCGAACCACGGCGGAGAACAGCAGGAGATCAGAGGGGTCCGGGCTCATTGTCCATCCCTGCTGGACAGTCTGTCCAGCCTGCTCGGGATTGTCGCACACCGGCCCCGGTCGCATCCTCAGGAGCGCCCGCAGACGCCCGGCCCCGACGACCGGCGCCCGCCGACCACCCCAGCCCGCCCCGATGGAGTCCCCCATGCAGACCCTCGCCAGCCACACCCTCTCGCCCGGCTTTCGGGCCATCAGCCTGCGCCCCAGCACCGCGCCGATGGGCCACGTGCTCAACGTGGACCACTTCTTCATGTCGCGGCCGACCTTCCCGCCGCACCCCCACGCCGGCTTCTCGGCGGTGACCTGGATGGTGCCGTGGTCGGCGGGCGGCTTCATCAACCGCGACAGCCTCGGGGACCGGACCCGCATCGGGCCCGGCGCCCTGCACTGGACCCGCGCCGGCGCCGGCATGCACCACGAGGAGCTCCCCGAGCAGCCCGGCCTGCTCTGCGAGGGCCTGCAGATCTTCGTCAAGATGCCCGAGGCGGTCGAGCTTGACCCGCCCCAGGCCTTTCACGTCGAGCCGGAGCACCTGCCGCAGCTTCACACCGCCGGGGGCAGCGCCTCGGTGCTCGTGGGCGCGGTGGGCGGCGTCGAGGCGGCCCTGCCTGCCGACGGGGGCACCACCCTCGCCCACCTGCGCGTCGAGGGCGGGCTGCAGATCGACGTGCCGGCGGGCGTCGAGGCCTTCCTGCTCGGGCTGCGGGGCGTCGGCGCGGTCAACGGCGCGCCCTGCGGTGCCCACCAAGCCGCGGCGCTCCCCGCCGGGCCGCTGGAGCTGCGCGGCGCGGGCTTCGACGCCCTGATCGGCTGGAGCGCGCCGATGCCGCGGCAGCCCCGCTTCCAGGGCCCCTTCTCCATGTTCAGCGCCGAGCGGCTGGCCGAGGCACAGCGGCGGGCGCGGTCGGGGGCCATGGGGACGCTGGCGCCCTCGCCGGTGGCCTGGGGATCTTAGTAGACGTTGTACTTCGCGCGGTAGGCTTCGTGCTCTTCGACCGTGCGCCCCGGGTGGATGGTGCCGCTGCTGTCGTGCAGGTAGTACCAGTACTCGCTCTCGGTCGGCCGAAGGGCAGCTTCCAGCGACGGAACCGAGGGGTTGCCGATGGGCGTCGGCGGCAGGCCGGGCCGAAGGCGGCTGTTGTAGGGGTCGTTGGGGTCGCGCAGCTTTTTGAGGAAGGCCTTGCGGTCGTTCCATTGGTCGAGGGTGTAGCGGCTGGTGGCGTCTACGCCGAGGTTCCAGCTGGAGTCGATGCGCTTCCAGAGGATGCCGGCGACCATCGGGCGCTGGCTCGGCTTGGGCTCCTCGCGCTCCAGCATGCTCGCCATGATGACCAGCTCGGCGAAGGAGCGCTTGGACGCCCCGATCTCGGCCTCGTTGGGCGTGTAGAACCGCTGGTTGAGCTGGTCGAGCTGCCGCTGGATGAAGGCGGCGGTGTCCCACTTGTCGGGGATGACCATGTAGGTCTCGGGGAACAGGTAGCCCTCCAGCGTGCCCGAGGGCAGCGGGTAGGGGGCCTTGAAGCGCTCCGGCTGCGCGGCGAGCGCGGCGTACTCTCCCGCCTTGATCCAGCCGTTCTTGGTGAGCGCCTCGTCGATCTCCTTGATGCGCCAGCCCTCGACGATGGTGAAGGGGATGTCCTCGGGCAGCGGCGCGCCGCACAGGCCCGCGGTCAGGTCACTGGCGCTCATGTCCGGCCGCAGCTTGTGCCGGCCGGCCTTGATGCAGGCCCCCGCCTCGCTGAGCCGCAGCCACATGACGTAGTCGTCCGCCGAGGAGACCAGGCCCGCCTCGGCCAGCTTGGGCGCGAGGCTGCGGGCGCTGGCGCCGCCCGGCACCGTAAACACGACCTCGCCGTGGTCGTCGGGGTTGGCAGGGGCGCCGTAGTGGTCGGTCAGGGGGCCGCAGGCGGCGAGCAACAACAACAGCAAGGGGGACCTCCGAGGGCCGCGCCCCCTATTCCGGCGGAGCGCCGCCCCGCACGCCGCAGAAGGGGTAGGATGCGGACCCACGCCGCGCGGGCGCTGCGCCCAGGACCCTATGCCTCGCTTCAACCCCATCCTTGACCAGCTCCCCGCCTATCCCTTCGTCGAGCTCGACCGCCGCAAAGCGGCGCTGAAGGCAGCAGGGAGGCCGGTCTTCGACTTCTCCAAGGGTGACCCCGTGGAGCCGACCCCGGAGTTCATCCGGGAGGCCATGGTCGCGGCGGTGGAGCCGAGCTGCCCCTACCCGGCGGTCGCGGGCGGGGATGACGTGCGGCACGCCATCTCCGAGTATCTGGCGCGCCGCTTCGGCGTCGAGGTGGACCCCCACCGCGGCATCTTGCCCACCGCCGGGTCCAAAGAGGCGGTTTTTCACGCGCCCTTGCTGGTCATCGACCCCCAAGCCGACGACAAGCTCGTCATTTTCCCCGATCCCGGCTACCCAGCCTATGAGCGCGGGGCGCTGTTCGCTGGCGGTGAGCCCTACGCTGCGCCCCTGTCGGGCGACCACGTCTTTCGGCCCTGGCTGCTGCCCGAAGCGGTGCTGCGCCGGGCGCGGA
Organism: Deltaproteobacteria bacterium; assembly: GCA_947462115.1. Lineage (GTDB taxonomy): Bacteria > Myxococcota_A > UBA796 > UBA796 > UBA2385 > JAEUKK01. The sequence continues at coordinate 3,488 of CANHON010000137.1, forward strand.
TGATGTGGATCAACAGCCCCCACAACCCCTCGGGCGCCGTCACCGGCCTCGACGACCTCAAGCGCACCGTGGCGCTCTGCCAGCAGTACGACATCCTGTTGATGTCAGACGAGACCTACGCCGACATCTACACCGAGGGCACCGAGCCCCCGCGCTCGGCGCTGGAGGTCAGCCAGGAGGGGGTGCTCGCGCTGCACAGCCTCAGCAAGCGCTCCGGCATGACCGGCTACCGCTCGGGCTTCTTGGCCGGCGACCCCGCGCTCATCCGGCGCAACCGCGAGCTGCGGGCGAACCCCGGCCTCGTCCCCCAAGACTTCATCAACGCCGCCGCCGCGGTCGCCTGGCGCGACGACGCCCACGTCGCCGAGCGTCGACAGCTGTTCTCCGCCAAGAAGGCAGTCCTGCTCAGTCTTTTCCGCGAGCAAGGCTACGAGGTCATCGGCGAGTCCGCGACCATCTACCTCTGGCTGCGGGTGCCGGTGGCCGGCCTCTCCGACGCCGACTACGCCGAGTCCTTGCTCGAGGCGGGCATCGTGGTGAGCCCCGGCAGCATGCTCGGGCTGACCGAGGCCGGCCGCGGCTGGGTGCGCCTCGCGATGGTGCCGAGCCTGAGCGAGTGCGCGGCGGCGGTGGCGGCCTGGCGTTCGCTGCTGTAGGGAGGCCCCACGGAGGATCGATGACGAACAGAGAGACGCGGGGGGCGAGCGCCGACGCCGCGCTCCTGGCCCTTGAGGCCCAGATCGAAGCGAGCGCCCTGCCCGGCGCCGAGGTGGACGAAGCGGCGGTGCGCGAGGTGCTGGCCCGGCTCGACCGCGGCGCGCTGCGGGTCGCCACCCCCGATGGCGCGGGCGGCTGGACCACCCACGCGTGGGTGATGAAGGCCATCCTGTTGTTCTTCAAGATCAACAAGATGGAGACGCATCACCTCGGTCCCTACGAGTTTTACGACAAGATCCCGCTCAAGCACGACCTCGCGGCCCAGGGCGTCCGCCTCGTGCCCCCCGGCTTTGTGCGCTACGGCGCCCACCTCGAGCCCGGCTGCGTGGTGATGCCCGGCTACGTCAACCTCGGGGCCTACGTCGGCGCCGGGACGATGGTCGACACCTGGGCCACCGTGGGCTCCTGCGCCCAGATCGGCCGCGGCGTGCACCTCTCGGGCGGCGTCGGCATCGGCGGGGTGCTCGAGCCCCCCGGTCGGCAGCCGGTCATCATCGAGGATGGGGCCTTCATCGGCTCGCGGGCCATCGTGGTCGAGGGCGTGCGGGTCGGCCAAGAGGCCGTGCTGGGCGCCAATGTGGTGCTCACGTCCTCTACGCCGATCATCGACGTCACGGGCCCCGAAGAGCGGGTGACCAAGGGCTTTGTGCCCCCGCGCGCGGTGGTCATCCCCGGCACCCGGCCCAAGCGCTTCCCCGCCGGCGAATACGGCGTGCCCTGCGCCCTGATCATCGGCCACCGCAGCGCCAGCACCGACCAGAAGACCTCGCTCAACGCGGCCCTGCGGGATTTTGGCGTCGCGGTCTGAAGCGAGCGGGGGCCTCGGCGGAGAGCTGCACGGCAGCCTGCGCCGCCTGCTGCGCCCACGGGTGGTCTTGGCCGCCCTGCTGGGCCTCGCCGTGCTGCTGCTCAGCGGCCCGCTGCCGGTGCTCGACGAGGAGAGCTACCTCGAGATCGGCGGTCTGCTGGATCCCCTGCGGCCCTACGACTGGTGGCGCCCCTGGCCGCCTTGGGGCAGCCAACGGGAGGCCGACGCCTTCGTCTATGCCCACCCGCCGCTCTTTTTGGAGTGGATCGCCCTGTGGCTTCGGGCGACGGCCGGGCGCTATGGCGCCGGGGAGCCGGTCGAGGGCCTGGTCTGGCCGCTGAAGGTCGCGGCGGCCTTGCCGTGGGCGGGCCTGCTCGGCTGGTGCGTCGGCCGCCTGTGCGAGCGCTGGGGCCCCCAGCCCTGGCGCAGCGCCGCCCTGTGGCTGAGCGCGCCGGTGGTGCTGCTGATCGCCCAGCGGGGCCTGATGCCGGACCTCATGGTCACCGCCTTGGGCACCAGCGCGCTGACCGCCTGGGTCGAGGCCGCGGCCGCCCAAGCGCGCGGACTGCGCTTTCGATGGGCCCTGTGGAGCGGGCTCTCGCTGGGCGCCGCGACCCTCACCAAGTACCCGGCGGCCCTGCTCGCCCTGCCGATGCTCTGGGACGGTCGACGCGCGGGCCGGGGGGTGGCGGTGCCGGCCTTCGCCGCGGCGGCGGTGCTCGTTGTTGGCGTGGAGCTCGGGCTCCTCATCGAGTACGGCCGGCCCCACCTCATCGAGGTCCTGCGCCGCGCGCCGGAGATCCCGCGGGGGCCCCTGCTCGGTCGGGCGCTCGGGGTCGCCGCCCGGCTCAGCCTCGTCGCCTTCGCCTTGCCCTTGGCCGCCCGCAGCCCGGCCCGGTGGTGGATCGGCGCCGCGGCGCTGGGCCTCGCCATCGCCCTCCTGGGCGCGCCGGCCGGCGACGGCCTCGCCACCGGCCTGCAGACCTGGGTCTGGGCCAGCGCCGGTCTGCTCGCCGCGGCGCCAGCCCTGCGGGCCGCCCGGAGCGCAGCCGCCCCGCCCGAGGAGCGCTTGCTGGCGGGGTGGGCGCTGGTGGTCATCGCCGGGGTGGTGATCGGCCACAATTACGCCGCGCCGCGCTACCTCGCCGCGGCCGCCGCTCCCCTCGCCTTGCTGTGGAGCCGCGAGCTGGCCGGACAGCGCGGGGCGGGCGCGCTGTTCGCTGCCGCCATCGCGCTGCAGGCGGGCCTCGGCCTCTGGATCAGCGCCGCAGAGCGCAGCTTCGCCGCCGCCGCCGACGAGGCCGCCCGCTCCATCGACGCGTCCAGCCCCGCCGAGCCCGGCGCCGCGCCGCGGGCCTTCACCGGCGAGTGGACCTTCCGCTGGCGGCTGCGCCAGCGCGGGTGGCGGTTCTGGGACGGCGCCGAGGCGCTGCCGCTCGGCGCCCGGCTGGCCGTGCCCACCCATAGCTCCCCCGCCGCGGTGCCGGCGACGGTCCAGCCGGGCCCGCGCCACGACTTCGGCCGGGGCGGGCTGCGCCTGCTCGACGCGCCCCGCAGCGTCGGCCTCTACAGCGAGACCACCGGGGTGCTGCCCCTCGGCTGGTCGGCCGGGCCGGTGGAGTCGGTGACCCTCTGGACGCGCAGCCCCGTCGCCACCCCATGAGCGACCAGGCCCAAAATAGCGTCCAGAACGGCACGCCCAGCGAGGTCCCGCCGCCCCAGCCGACGCCCGATGACGCCCGCGAGGCGCTGGCCGACCGGCTCGAGGCCCGCTTCGACGCGCCGCGCCTCACGCCGGCGCTGGTGCTGCTGCTGGCGGTGATTCACGTCGCGGTCGGCGTTTTCCGAGCCTCCCGCGGCGCGACCACCCTGGGCTGGGCCTTGGCCGGCCCCCGCGGCGCCCGCCTGCTCGCCCGCATGGGCGGCATGAAGACCAGCCGCCTCGACAAAGGGGAGCTGTGGCGCTTGGTCTCGGCGGTCTTCCTGCACACCGACCTCATCCACCTCAGCCTCAACCTCGTCGGCCTGTTCTTGGTCGGTCGCCTCATCGAGGCCATCTTTGGCCGGGTGCGCTTGTTCTTCATCTTCTTGGCTTCAGGGGTGCTCGGCGCCGCGTGCTCCTGGCTGGTGGTGCGCACGCCGCTCTCGGTGGGGGCCAGCGGCGGCATCTACGGCCTGCTGGGCGCAGCGCTGGTCTTTGTGCTCCGCCACGGTGATGAGCTGCCCGACGACGTGCGCCAGCACCTCCGCAAGCAGCTGCTGCTCGCCATCGCCTTGAACCTGCCCATCGGTTTTGTGCTGCCGGTGATCGATCAGGCCGCGCACATCGGGGGCCTCGTGGGCGGGGCCGTGCTCGGCGCGGTGATGGGCGACGGGGTCACCGAGACCGCCCGCGGGCACCGCCTCGCGACGGCGGGAATGGCGCTGGTGTCGATTCTTTGGGTCGCGGCGGCGGTTTTTGGGCTCCTCGGGACCGTCTGAGGCCGGGTCGTCCCGCGGGCCCTGCGCTAAGCCCGCCCGGGGGCCGAGCGGCGGCCCGAGCGGAGGTGCCGGTGAAGGTCGTGCTGCAGCGGGTCAAGCGGGCCAAGGTGGAGGTCGAGGGCGAGACAATCGGGGAGATTGGCGTCGGGCTGCTGATCCTCATCGGGATCGCCCCGGAAGACCAAGAGGCGGACGCCCGCTGGATGGTCGACCGGCTCGCCCACCTGCGGGTCTTCTCGGACGAGCAAGGCCGCTTCGATCGAAGCCTCGTGCAGATCGGCGGCGAGGCGCTGGTGGTCTCCCAGTTCACCTTGTTCGGCGACTGCCGCAGGGGACGCCGGCCGAGCTTCACCGGCGCGGCCCGGCCGGAGCACGCCGTGCCCCTCTACGCGCGGTTTTGCGCCCTGCTGAGCGAGGCCCTCGGCAAGCCGGTCGCGCAGGGCCGGTTTGGCGCCGACATGGCCGTCAGCCTCGTCAATGACGGCCCGGTCACCCTCAGCCTGGAGAGCCCCCCGGCGGCGGCCGGCGCGCCCAGGCGCGAAAATTCCACGACGACAGGATAGGCTGGCTGACGCGATCCGCGCGCCCCGCCGCGCGATCCGCCCTCCCCTGCTGCCCCACCCCACCTGCCTCCGCACCCTGGGCCTCCTCCCCGAGGCCCCGCCCTGCCTCCCCACCCGAGGGCCGCCCGGCCCCGCCCGCCCTCCGGAGCCCCCATGCGCCCCGCCTCCGCGCTGTTCCGATCCCTGTCCCTCGTCGTCCTCGCCGCCTGCGGCGGTGATCTCACCCAGGAGACCTTCCCCACCGAGGTGGCGCCGGTGATCTGTCAGCAGACCCGCACCTGCGCGCTCGGCTACTACGAATCGGAGTACCGCGACGAAGACGACTGCATCTCCCAGATCGAGGAGCAGTACAGCGCCGAAGGCACCGAGAATGACGCCGCGGGCTGCGTCTTCGACCTCGAAGAGGCCGAGGCCTGCGTAGAGGCCCTCAAGGGCGCCACCTGCGAAGAGTGGTTTGAGGGCGACGCCTTAGAGGACTGCGCCGACGTCTGGACCTGCGCGTCCGAGGTCTAGGCGGAGCGGTCGGCGGATCGACGCGCGCGATCCCCTCAACCTCCGCGCCCGGCCTTCCGTACCCAGGGGCGACGGTCCCGCCGCCGAGCACCTCGGCGGTCGAGGCGACCGAACGCACAGGTCGTTCCATGCCCAGCCCCAGCGACCCCACGTCCACCACCGCGGCCGAAGGGTCCGTGGACTCGCCATTGGCCAGCCCAGCGCGCCCCCGGCGCGTCTCGGTCGTGACCCAGCAGTCCGCCATCGCCGCCGCCCTCATGGGCACGGTCACCGCCCTCGCGACCCTGCGCCTCGGCGCGGGGGGCGCAGAGGCCGCCGCCTTGCAGCCCGTGCTCGGCGCCTTGTTGGCCGGCGGCGCCGCGCTGGGCACCGCAGGCGTGGCCCTGCTCGGGCGCCGACGCAGCCAGAGCATCGCCCTCGCCGCCAGTCAGCTGCGCCCCCGCGGCGCCATCAGCGAGGCGAGCAGCGGGGACGAGGCGGTCGATCTGCTGATGGACCAGGTGCGGACGCGGATCCACTCGGATGAGCAGCGGGTGGTCGCCTTTGAAGCCAAGGCGCGGAGCCTGAGCCGTCGGATCGACGAGCTGGAGGCCGAGATCGACGGGCAGGTGCTGAGCCGCCGCGAGCGGGTGGCGGCGGTCAGCGGCCGGGTCACGGTGGCGCTGGCGGTGGCCGGGCGACCGATGCCCGCGCGCTTGGTCGATCTGAGCGCGATGACCGTGGTCCTCGACATCGGGGCCGCCGAGCAGCCCGATTTGGCGCCGGGCATGGTGGCCCGCATCGGCATCGCCGCCCGCGGCATGTCCGAGCCGTCCCTGTTCGACGTGCGCTGCGAGAGCGCCCGCGGCATGGGCGAAGACAGCGTGCGCTTGCGCTTGGCCTTCGACCGCACCATCGGGCCCGACGACCTGCCCGCCCAGCTCCAAGACCTGGTCAACCAGCGCCGCAGCCCCCGGGTCCGGCCGCGGCCGGAGGTGGGGCTCACCGCGGCGGTCCGCCGCCACGCCGAGGCGCGCCCGATCTCGGCAGAGGTGGCCGACGTCTCCGACACCGGCGTGCGCTTGCTGCTCCCCATCGAGCAGGATCGGTTCTCGGCCTGGGGCACGCGCCTGCTGGTGGCCATCGCGCTCGGCCCGGCCGACAAGGTGGTGTATTTCGCCGGCCGGGTGCGGAACGTGCACGCCGATGGCGAAGGGCACGTCATTGTCGGCCTGGAGTTCGACCCCTCGGCCACCTCGGACTTCGCCGCCCGCCAACAAGCGCTCTCGGAGTGGATCTACGAGGAGCTGGGCCACCAGCGCCACGCCGCCGGACTGGAGGCAGAGGCCCGCCCTTAGCGGGAGCGCCGCGCAGGGGGGCCGGGGCGCCAGCTCAGCTCAACGGCGGTCGGCGCCCAGCCCACGCGGGCGGGCCAGCCGAAACCCCCGCCCACGCGGAGGCGGAGCGCGTCCAGGTCGAGCTGGTAGCAGAGGCTCGCGGCCAGGGTCTCGCGCAGCGCGGCGCCGCCGACGCTCGGCACGGCCTCCGCCACCGCGGGGGGCAGCGGCACGAGCCGGGCGTAGCCGTCCGCCATGAACGCGGCGCGGAGGTCCACCGACAGGGAGCGTGCCACGGACCCCATCAGGAGCAGCTGGTGCCGCTCGGTGATGTGCCAGCCGACCGCGGCGCTCAGGCTGGTGAGCTGGCCGACCGCCCGGGTCTGCAGCGCGGGGTGGCTGAGGGCCTCCCCCGCGCCCGGCCGCTGCTCATCAATGGCCTGCATCACGTCATTGATGATGGAGGCCTCGGAGCCGGTCACCGCCGCCAATGCCGAGCCCTCCGCCGGGAGCCCCTGGGCCACGAAGGCCCCGCGCGACCCACCGAGGGCGAGCTCCATCGGCCCGGCGGGCCGCAGGCTCAGCTTCAGCCCCGCCCGGTACCCGTCGAGCTCCAGGCCGCGGCGGGCGCGCAGGCCGCTGCCGACGAGGCCCAGATCCACCGGCCCCCAGTCGAGCAGCTGGGCGCGGCCGTAGACGTTGGACAGGCCCAGCAGATCGCCGGCCAGCGCCGTGCCGACCTCGAGCCGGGGCAGCACGCCCACCCCCTGGACGCCGAGCCCGATCCGCGCCTCGCCCCAACGGAGCGGAACACCGTTGTAGACTTCATTCTGGGCCGCCGTCCGCTCCGGGCTCGGCCGGGGAGGCGTCGGCGCTCGCCGCGGCTCTTCAGCCTCCGCGCTGCGCGGGGGGCGCTCTCGAACGGGCCGCGGGGCGCGCGGCGCCCGCTCGGGGCGGGGCGGGCGCCCCTGCGGCGCAGCGGGCCCCAG
>CANHON010000138.1 GCA_947462115.1 Deltaproteobacteria bacterium
CGCGGCGGCGGAGGACCCAGGGGAGGGCGCCGGCGAGCCGGCCGGCGACGGGGCGGGCGACGCGGCGGGCGACGCGGCGGGCGAAGTTGTGGCCGCAGGCCGAGGCGTGGCGCCGACCGGGGCGGGCGACGGCGGGGCCCCCGGGGTCGGGGCCGGCGCGGCGCTGGGCGCGATCACCGGTGCCTCGGCCTCCCCAGGGGGCGCGGCGCCCGGCTGGACCGGCGGCGCAGCGACGGGCGCCACCGGAGCAGGACCACCGGAATTCACGTTGAGCACACCAATCTGAGCGGTGGCGACGCCTTGGTCCTCGGGCGAGAGCACCAGCACCGCCCCCAGCGCCGCCGCCGCCGCGAGCCCGAGGCCGATCAGCCAAAGGCCAGCGCGCCCCGCTGGCTTCGCCGGGTGGTCGGGCTGCAGCGAGGGCGGCGCCGCCGGGCTCGGCCCCGTGGGCTGCGGCGCGGAGCGGGGGTCGGGCGCCGGTGGGACCGCGGCGGCGCGCGGCGCGACGGGGGCCGGATCGATGGTGCCCAGCTCGGAGGACTCCAGCTCGGGAACAGCGGTGGGGCTGCCCCCCGAGCCCGAGCGCCGCTCGCCCGACAAGCTCCCCGGGGCGAGCGTGGGCCGGCTCAGGGGCGCGCTGAGGTCCAGGCCCCCGGAGGGCGACATGGCGCCGACGATGGCGCGGGCCGCTGGCGAACCTTCGCCAAAAAGCCGCTCAGCCAGGGCGCGGGTATCGGCGGGGCGGTCGGCGGGGTCGGGCGCGAGGCAGGCCTCGATGCAGGCGGCGACCGCGGGGCTGAGCTCGGGCGCCAGCGATCGCACCGGGGGAAAGGCCCCATCGGCCGCGGCGCGCAGCGTGTCGGCCATGCGCGGGCCGGGCAAAAAGGGCGGGCGGCCCGCGACCATGCAGTAGAGCAGCGCGCCCATCGAGTAGATGTCGGCCCGCACGTCCACGGCGGTGGGATCCGTCACCTGCTCGGGCGCCATATAGCCGGGTGTTCCAATGAGATCGCCCTGCAGCGTGTCGCCGCCTTCGCCCATGGCCAGCCGGGCGATGCCGAAGTCGGTGATCTTCGACACCGTGCCGGTGGGGGTCGAGGCCAGCAGGATGTTGGCCGGCTTGAGATCGCGGTGCAGCACGCCCACCGCGTGGGCCGCCGACAAGGCGCTGAGCAGCTGCCCGAACAGCGCGAGGCTGTCGGACTCGCTCATCGCGCCGTTGCGCCCCAAAAAGTCGCCCAGGGTCAGCCCCTCGACGTACTCCATGACCAAGGCGGTGCAGCCTTCATGCTCCAAAACATCGCTGACGGCGACGATGTGGGGGTGCGACAGGTTGGCTTGGATGCGCCCCTCCCGCAGCAGCCGGCGCCCCAGGGCCGAGCCCTTGAGGCTGAGCACCTTGAGGGCCATGCGCGCGCCCAGGGTGCGGTGCCGCACGAGGTAGACCCGGGCGAGGCCGCCTTCGCCGAGCAGGCCCTCGACCTCGAAGCGATCAACGATGTCTCCCGGCTTGAGCAAGTCAGTCTCCACGCCGCGGCGCGCGCCGCTCTGGGTAGAAGGCCAGGCCCGCGCCATAGGAGAGGACGCGCGGGTTGTTTCGAGCGACCATCGTCTGCGAGCCCGAGAGCACCAGGGTGGTGCGGCTCGGCGAGCGCAGCAGCAGCTTGCCGCCGACCCGCACCGCTCGGCCGTTGAGGGCGCCGAAGCGATCGATGTCGGTGAGATCGCCCTCCCCGAAGTCTACGCCCTCGGGCCGCTCCCAGTACGACACGGTGGGGCCGAGGCTCCACCACGCCTTGGTGCCGGCGAACAGCTCGGCCTCGCCGACGATCTCAGCGCCCGGGAGCGGATCGGCGTCGGCGCCGAGGTTGGAGCTGCGGTAGCGCCAGCCGGCGTCGAGGTGGGCGCTCCACGAGCCGTCCTTGAGGCCGCCGGAGCGCCCGACCGCCACAAAGCCGCCCAGATCGGTGGTGCCCTCGCCGAGGTTGGTGATGCGGGCGCGGGTGGGCCCCGTGTGCTGGCCGAGGCGCAGCTCGGCGCCGACCGCGACGGAGACCGGCGAGCCGAGCAGCTCGTCGGCCAGCAGCACCTTGCCGCGACCGGAGACGACGCCAAAGCCCTTCGTGGTCGCGCAGGCCTTGGCGCCGAGCGAGGCGCAGACGTCCCCGCCGGGGCGGTTGGCATCGACCCGGGAGCGCGGCACGCCGAGCTCCAGCTCCACGCGCTTTCGGAGCCCGTAGCTGAGGATGGCCTGGGCGGTGGTGGTCTCGATCCCGTCGTCCACCTGCACCACCGAGGGGTCGCCGAGGCCGTCCTTGAGCGCGAGCTCGCTGATGCGCTGCGATTCGACCCCGGCGTACAAGCTCCAGTCTTGGGGAGAGATGACCCAGGGACCGCTGCCGGCGGCGGCGGTGCGCGGCGAGAGGACGGGGGCCGCCAGCGCTGCGCCCAGCGCGAGGCCAGCGGCGCGGCGGGCTGCGGGGTGGACGGAGGTGAGCGATCGAGGCGGCATTCGGACTCCTGCGCTGTCCTAAACGGGTGGGGCTGGGCACACGCTCCCACGGGCGCCCACGGTGCGCGCCTTCCATCGCCCTTGGATCGCCAGGAATACAATCCGTGACAATCATCGCGGCGATCGAGGGAAGGAGCGCCCGCCCAGCCGTGCCCCAATGGCGGCCCGAGCCCCCACTGCAGCCCCAGCGCTCCGCCCCCGATGCGATCGGGGGGGAAGCGGCGGGCGCGCCGTTCTCCCGCTGAGCACCCTTAGCGCGGGCTGGCCGGCACAGGCGCCCGCCCTCATGCTAAGCCCCCGCGAGGCCGTTCCCCCCAACGACGATCCTTCTTGGCCGTCCCCTCCCTTTGCGCGCCGCGGAGCCACCCATGCCTCGGATCCTCTTCGTCGACGACGAGCCGATGATCCTCAACAGCATGCGCATGCGCCTCGGCCGACGACGCCCCGAGTGGGACTGCGTCTACGTCGAGAGCGGCGCCGAGGCCCTGGCCGCCCTGACGGAGGGCCCGGTGGACGTGGTCGTCACCGACATGCGCATGCCGGGCATGGACGGCGGCACCCTGCTGGGCATCGTCCGGGAGCGCTACCCGCACACCTTCCGCATGGTGCTCTCGGGGCAGATGAACCGCGACGCGCAGCTGCGGGCCCTGCCGGTGACGCACCGCTTCTTGGTCAAGCCCTGCCTGCCGGCCCAGCTCGAGGCCCACATCTCCGCCGCGCTGGAGATGCACCAGCGCCTCGACAACCCCGCCCTGGCCGACCTCATCGGCGGGATCCGCCAGCTGCCGTCCTCGCCCATGCTCTACGCCGAGCTCACGCGGATGATCGCCGATCCCAACGTCGGCGTGGCGCAGATCTCCCGCGTCGTGGAGCGGGACGCCGGCATCACCGCGCGGCTGCTCCACGTCGCCAACTCCGCCTTCTTCGGCGTGCGCCGGCAGATCCGCACGACGCTAGAGGCGATCAACTGGCTGGGCGTCGATCTGGTTCGAAAGCTAGTGCTCTCCTGCGAGCTCGGCCAGCTGGCCGCCCAGGCCGATCTCCCGGCGCGCCTGATCGATGATCTCCAGACCCACGCGATCCTCACCGCCCGCATCGCCAGCCGCTTGGTGCGCCCCGAGCTCACCGGCACCGTGGCCACGGCCGCCTTGCTGCACAACGTCGGCAAGCTGATCTTCGCGCTCGCGCCAGCCGAGATGCGCGCCCGCTACGAGCTCGCCACGGCCGCGGGCCAAACCGAGCTCCGGGCGCAGCGTTTTGCCTTTGGCTGCGACTACCCCACCGCCGGCGCCTTTTTGCTCAACTACTGGGGGCTGCCCCTCGACATTGTGCAGGCCGTGGCCCTCCACTGCGAGCCCAACGCCGCCGAGACCGCGGAGGGCATTGACGCGCCGGGCGCCGTTCACGTGGCCTCCAACCTCGCGATCGCGGCGGCGCGCTTCGACCCCCACACGCCGCCCCTGTCGCACACCGGGGTGGACCTCGCCTACCTCGAGACCGCCGGGCTCAGCGCGCGCCTCAGCGAGTGGTGCGTGCTGGCGCGGGGCCAGCGCATCGCCATGGTGGAGCCAACGGCCTGAGCGCCCCGGAGGCCCCCGCTGCGATAGGCTAGCCGGGTCGGAGCGACGGCTTAGGTCCGTCGACGCGCGCAGCAGCAGCGCCAGCCGACGCCCCTTGCGGGCCAGCGGCGCGCCCTGGCCCTGGAGCGCCCATGACCAGCCCCAGCGACCAGCTCGTCACCCTGATCGAGGCAGCCGACGAGAACATCGTCCAGATCGGCACATTCCTCGACGGTCTCAGCCACACCGACCGCCTCGACGCCAGCCGGGTGCTCGACCGCGCCCAGCAGCGTCGGCTGTTCGAGAAGGCCGCGAAGGCCGCGCCCCTGACCTTCACCGACTTCGTGCCCGAAGCGGCCGCCGACCTCGAGGAGGTCATCCACCACGGCCGCAACACGCTCCCCCTGTTGCCGTCGTTCAAGCTGTTCGAGAAGCGCATGTGCCGGCCCCAGGGCGGCGGGCCGCGCGTCTTCGGCTTCAACGAGTCGCCCACCCGCGGCCTCATCGGGCCCGGCTACTTCGTGATGATCCCCACGGCGGGCAACCCCGCGTGGGAGGCCCGCGGCAGCTTGGTGGTGGACTACTTCCAGGTGCCCGACGGCCCGGTCTCCGCGGGCTGGCCGGCGGTGAAGCCCAACAGCAGCGGCCTGCAGGTGCTGGTCTACAACAAGACCCGCGACTTCATGCGGAAGGTCTCAAAGCACGTGACCATCGGCGCCGCCTACAAGGTCGAGAAGGCCCTGGGTCACTACTTCGTGCTGGTGCGGGCCCCCATCGCCGCCGAGCGGTGACGGATCGCCGGGGCTAAAGCATTAGCCCTCTGAAAATAAACACAACTCCACTCAAAGCCCGCGGCGCGCGGGGCGATGGAGGGCCCAGCCGGCGATCTCTCCGCCGGGCTTGGAGTCCCCATGCGCTCGATCGCGCGCCGCGCCGCCCCCCTCTGCTTGCTCGCGCTCTGCGCCTGTGCCCAGGACTACGGGGTGGAGGCGGCGGCAGACGGCCTCCGGGCCGAGCCCGCGCTGGGCCTGTGGCCGGCGCGCCTGGACCTGCCGGCGGTGCAGAGCGGCGGGCGCAGCCAGGGCGAGCTGCTGCTCAAGAACGAGGGGACGAGCGCGGTGCAGGGCCTCGACCTGCGCTGGGGTGGAGACCCCGCCTTTGCCTTGCTGGACGTTGACCTCGACGATCTCAGCCTGGAGCCGGGCGCGGAGCTGCGCCTTTCCGTGGAGGGGCGACCGGCCGACGACGGGGCGCTCGGCTGGCTGCGCCTCGGCCATGGCGCCGTCCAGGTCCAGGCCGAGCTCGCCGTGGACGGCCTGCTGCCGAGCCTCCGCATGGAGCCGAGCCCGCTGACGCTCGGGACCGCCGCCGACGGCTGCGCGCTACAGGGGGAGCTGATCATCGAGAACGACGGCGAGCTGCCGATCCAGATCGAGCAGCTCCAAGCGGTCGGCGAGGGTTTTTCGGTGATCGACGGTCCGACCGGCCCCCTCGCGCCCGGCGAGGCCCAGCCGGTCCGCGTCGCCTTCACCGGCCCGGCGCCCGGCGACTGGTCCGGGGCCCTCTGGCTGCGGACCGACCGCCTCGGCGAGCGCAGCGCGGCCCTGTTCGCCCGACAGGCGCCGCCCACCGTGCTGACCGAGCGGATGGTCCAAGACGGACCGTGGCCGGCCGTGGACCTGATCTTGGTCGCCGATCGCTCCGGCTCGATGGCGGAGGACCTCAGCGCCATCGGCGCCGAAGCGGAGCGGCTGTTCGAGGCCCTGGCCGCGCGCTCACCCGGCGCCCTCATCAGCGTGGTGACGCAGGATGACGGCTGCCTGAGCGCCGGTCCGCTCTCCCCCACCGAGCCCCGGAGCCGCGCGGCGCTCGCCGATGGCCTGCTCGGCCCCTGGGGCCGTCGCACCGAGGCGGGCATGAGCCTGGGCCTCGCCGCCCTCCAAGCCGACGCGCCGGGCCGCTGCAACGCCGGGCTGCTGCGCGAGGAGGCCCGGCCGGTGATGGTCTTCATCTCCGACGAGGCAGAGCAGTCGCCGGAGGGCTGGGAAGACCGCCTCGACGCCCTGCTTCACGAGGCGCCCGACCTGCAGATCCTCGCGGTGGTCGGGCCAGCGGGCGGCTGCGCCACCGCGCGCGCCGGGGAGGGCTACCTCGACGCGGTGGGCGCGACCGGGGGCCAGGCCTGGTCGATCTGCGGCGACGACTGGGCGGCCCTCGCGGCCGAGCTGGGCGCCCGCGCCGCCGGCGCCGGGGCCGACCGCTGGACCCTGTCCGCCCCTGCCCGACCGGAGGGCCTCGAAGTGACGCTCGACGGCCGCCCCTGGTTTGACTGGCGCTTCGACGCGGAGTCCAACGCGATCCTGTTCGACCCCGCCGCGCCCCCGCCGCCCGGCGCCACGCTGGAGGCGACCTTTGAGCGGGCCGAGGCCTGCGACGCGCCCGCCGTGGCTGGTTAGCCGCCGCGGGTCGCGGGTCGCCCACAGGGCGGGTTCCCGCATGGAGCCCGCATGTCCCCCTCGCGCCCATCGCCCGTCGCGCTCGCCCTCCTCGCCCTGAGCTTGCTCGGCTGCCCGCCCAAGGCCGGCGGCCCCGGCGGCGCCAAGGGGGGCCCCACCGCCGCCCTCGGCTGGCTGCGCGCGTCCCCCGCCGACCCCGGCTTCTGCGTGTCGGCCGTGCTCGAGGCGGGCCCCTACCCAGCGGGCCAGGCGCTGTTCTCGACGACCAGCCCCGACACCCTGCTGGCCGGCATCCCCGGCTTGACCGACGAGCACCCCGCCGCAGCCGCCGCCAAAGCCGGCCTGATGTGGATCTCCGGCCAGGCGCCCGAGGCGCGCGAGGCCTTGCGGGCCCTCGTCAACGCCCACCCCACCGACGCCTGCCTGCAGGCGGCCATCGCCCGCACCTACGCCGACCTGGGCGCGCTCCGCATCGCCCGCGGCCACGCAGAGGAGGCCGTGCGCACCGCGCCGGAAGACTCGGGCTATGCCTACCTGCTCGGCGCCCTCCAACAGGCCGAGGGCGACGGCGACCGGGCCGCGGCCACCTGGCGGGGCCTGCTCCAGCGCGACCCTGCCCACCCCGGCGCCAACGTCCAGCTCGCTGGGATTTACCTGCAGCAGGGCGATCACCTCATGGCCATCCCCCTGCTGGAGCGGGCCATGGCCGCCGGCATGCCGGTGGAGGGCGCGCTCGCTCAGGCCTACTTCGGCACCGGGCAGCTCGGCCCCTATGTAGCCTTGGCCTCGCGGAAGGGCGCGCCCCTGGGCGATGGCGGGCGGATCGGCGCATCCGACCAGCCCGAGCAGGTCCTGCGCGAGGTGCTCGGGGTCGGCCCGGACGGCGCGCTCTGGGCCGAGATCCAGACCACCGTCGGTCCGCTGCGCTGCGCGCTGTTCTGGCAAGAGGCGCCGATCACCGTGGCCAACTTCGCCGGCCTCGCCCGCGGCACCCAGCCCTGGGTCGACCCGCGCACCGATACGCCCGGCGTCGGCGCCCTCTACGACCAGACCCTGTTTCACCGGGTCATCCCGGAGTTCATGGTCCAGGGCGGAGATCCGCGCGGAGATGGCACCGGCGGCCCGGGCTACCGCTTCGGCGACGAGCTGACCAGCGGCCGCACCTTCGACCGACCGGGCCTGCTCGCGATGGCGAACTCTGGCCCTGGCACCAACGGCTCGCAGTGGTTCATCACCGAGGTGCCTGTGCCCCACCTCAACGGCCGCCACACCATCTTCGGCGAGTGCGACGCCGAGAGCCTCGAGCGCGTGCGGGTGATCGCCCGACAGCCGCGCGGCGCCGACGACGTGCCCCTCGAGACCATGCGCGTGGAGCACATTGAGGTCTACGGCTCCCGTCGCTGAGCGCCCAAGGGCCGGGGCCAACAGGCCAGAGCGCCAAAAACGACGAAGCCCGCCCCGGCGGGGGCGGGCTCGGTGGCCCGGGCGGGCGCTCAGCTCACTGGAGGAGCGAGACGACCGACTGGTTGATGTTCTTGGCCTGGGCGAGGGCCGCCACGCCAGCCTGCTGCATGATCTGCAGCTTGGTGAGCTCGGAGGTCTCGACGGCGAAGTCGGCGTCGCGGATCTGGCTCTCGGCGGAGGACAGGGCCTCCACGTAGACCTGCGAGTTGTTCAGGGCGGACTCGATGCGGTTCTGGGCGGCGCCCAGGAGCGAGCGACCGCTGTTGACCGAGCCGAGGGCGGTGTCGAGGACGGACAGCGAGAGGAGCGCGCTGGCGGCGGTCTGCAGCGAGAGCTGGGAGATGCCGAGGCCGGCGGTGGTCAGGTCGCTGAGCTGCAGGGTGATGCGGCTGTTGGCGTCGTTGTTCACGCCGATCTGGACGTTCAGCATGCTGGTGACGCCGTCCGCCAGCGCGACGCCGTTGAACTCGGTCACGTGGGAGATGCGGGCGACCTCGGAGCGCAGCTCCAGGAACTCGTCCTGGATGTAGGAGCGCTCGTCGTTGGCCAGGGTGTCCGAGGCGCTCTGGATGGCCAGCTCGCGCATCCGCTGGAGGATGTCGGTGACCTCGTTGGTGCCGGACTCCGCCGTCTGGATGATGCTGATGGCGTCGTTGCCGTTGCGCATCGCCTGGCGGGTGCTGATGATGGTCGTCTCGAGGTTGGTCGCGACGCCCAGACCGGCGGCGTCATCGGCCGCCTGGTTGATGCGAAGACCGCTGCTGATGCGGCCCAGGGTCCGGGTGAGGGACTTCTGGGTGGCGTTCAGCTTGCCGGTGGACTGGATCGAGGCCACGTTGGTACGAACGGTCAACGACATCTTGAGGCTCCTCTGGAGGGCGCCGCCGCACCCACTTGGGACGAGGCTTGCTGCTGCTCGCGCTGCTGCGATGGGGAAGGGTGCTCGGCGGCTTCGCTGGCTGAACCAGGGCCCCGCTCACACTTAGATCTTCGGCCGACCCGTGCCGCTGATCAATCCGCGGCCGAAAGATCGGAAAATATTCAGCGCCGCGCCAGAGAGAAGGACCACCAAACCGACGCTAAAAGCATCACTCTCGCGCATCACCGCAGGCAGCCCTCCAGAAATGTTTTTTTGGGGCCTCAACCCTGGCGATGAGCATCCGAGATCAGCCGGCCGTGGCTGACCCGCCCGCGAGAGCGCCCTCCCCGAGATCATCTTGGGCCGGCGGGCCCTTGACGTGTCCACGGCGGCGCCCGAGGCCGCGGGTGCAGCGCCCCCCGGCACCTTCGGAGCATTCGCCCCGGCCACTGCCGGTCCTCAGCCGAGGCGGCCCCGCAGCGCGTCGACCCCCTGGGCGAGCGCGCCGCTCAGCCCCTCGACGGCCCCGAGCTGCTCCCAGCCCACGCCGGCCCGGCAGGCCATCTCCAGGGCGAGGGCCCGCGCTGAGACCCCGCGCAGCCCGAAGGTCCCGGCGCCCGACTTGAGCGCATGGGCCTCCTTGCCGACCGCCGCCCAGTCCGAAGCCGACGCGGCCGCGCTCAGGCGATCCAGCCGCGCCTGGCCGTCTTCGCCGAGGGTGCCGAGCAGGGCCCGGGTGCCTTCGGCCCCGAGCTGCAGCACCACCTCGTAGAACACTTCGTAATCAATGTCATCCAACGGCGCCGAGGCGTAGCGCTGGAGGTCCTGCGGGCCCAGAGGCTCGGCAGCGGGGGGAAGGAGGGCCATCAGCGGCGCTCCTCTGGCGCGAGCGTCGCTTCAAAGTCTCGGAGCGCCCCGACCAAGCGGGCGCGCTCCACCGGCTTGGGCACAAAATCGCGCATGCCGAGGCGCAGGCACTCCGCCCGAAAGTCCGGCATCACGTTGGCGGTCATGGCGATGATGGCGACCGAGCCCGCAGCCCCGGGCAGCTGCCGGATGGCGCGGGTGGCCTCCACGCCGTCAAGGACCGGCATCTGGATGTCCATCATCACGAGGTCGTAGGGCAGGCTCGACACCGCCTCCACCGCCTCTCGACCGTCGCCGACGATGTCCACCGTGTGCCCCTCCCGCTCCAGCAACAGGCGCGCGACCTCCTGGTTCACCGGGTTGTCCTCCGCGACCAAGATCCGCAGCCGACGGCGGACCGGCGGGGCTGGCTTGACGGCGGGCTCGCTGGATCCGCTCGGGCGGGGCCGCTCCAACAGCTGCGTCAGCGCCGGGGCCAGGACCTCGGGCGAGGGCTCCGCGAGCCACAGCTCTCGCGCGCCGTCGGGGACCTCGCGCTCTTCGCCGATCACGAGGAGCGCGGCCTGTGCGAAGGCCCCGACCCGGGCCGACCGCAGGCTCGAGGCCAAGCCGAGCCCCTCGCCCGCCAAGGCCACCAGCCCCACCGGTGGACCGCCGGCCGCCGCACGGAGCAGCAGCTCGAAGGCGGCGTCCAAGGTCTCGGGCGCCTCGACCGCCGCGCCCCAGCGCGTCAGCAGCTCGCTGAGCGTGCGATCCCGACCGGCCACCACGACGCAGCGCAGGCCCGAGAGCTCCGGCGCGCGGAGGGCCGCGGGGCCGCCAGCCGCCGCCCGCAGCGGGAGCTCGAACCAAAAGGTGCTGCCCTTGCCCACTTCACTCTCGAGGCCGATGCGCCCGCCCATCCGCTCGCACAGCCGCCGGCTGATCGCGAGGCCGAGCCCGGTGCCGCCGTAGCGCCGGCTGGCCGAAGAATCGACCTGCGAGAAGGCCTGAAATAGAAGCGC
>CANHON010000139.1 GCA_947462115.1 Deltaproteobacteria bacterium
GGCCTCGTCCGCGAGCTCCCGGAGCTGCTGCGCGAAGGGGACCTGCTGGTCGTCAATGACACGCGGGTGATGCACGCGCGGCTGCGGGCGAAGCGGGCCAGCGGCGGCGCCGTGGAGCTCCTGCTGCTGTCCGCGGAGGACGAGACCGAGGCCCTGCTCCGGCCGGCGCGCCGGGTGCAGGTGGGGGAGCGCTTGCAGGTCAGCGGGCCCGACGGCGCGGTGATCGGCGAGATCACCCTGCTGGAGCGCCCGGAGTCCGGGCCCTGCCGGGTGCGCTGCGCGCCGGGCGCCGCCGCGTTGATGGCGGCCGCCGGGGAGGTGCCCCTGCCGCCCTACCTGCGCCGCGCGCCTGTCCCCGAGGACGCCGCGCGCTACCAGACGGTGTTCGCCGGCGCGCCCGGCGCCGTGGCGGCCCCGACCGCCGGCCTGCACCTCACCGAGGCGATGCTGCAGCGGCTGTCGTCGCGCGGGGTGGCCTTCGCGCGCCTGACCCTCCACGTCGGGGCGGGCACCTTCCAAAACCTGCGCCCAGCCGACCTCAACAGTGGCCTGCTCCACGAGGAGCCCTACCTCGTGCCCGAGGAGACCGCGGCGGCGGTGGCGGCCTGCCGGGCCCGGGGCGGCCGGGTGGTCGCGGTGGGAACGACGTCGGCGCGCACCCTTGAGAGCGCCGCGCTGCCGGGGGGCCTCGTCCGGGCCGGCCCGGGGCGCACCCGCCTGTTCATCCGCGAGGGGCACGTGTTCGGCGTGGTGGACGCCATGTTCACCAACCTTCACCTGCCGCGCAGCAGCCTGCTCATGCTGGTCTCGGCCCTCGGCGGCCGCGAGCGGGTGATGAAGGCCTACGAAGCGGCGGTGGCGGCGCGCTTCCGCTTCTTCTCCTACGGCGACGCGATGTTCGTCTGCCCGCCCACCCCAGGGACGTAGGGCGGCGCCGACGGACCGCCGGCGGCCTGGACGACGGCCTGCACCCCAATCGCTAGGACAAGCGGTAGGACAAGCGGTAGGACAAGCGGTAGGACAACTGGGGAGGCTGGGGATAGGCGCCGAGGCTGCGCGCGGTCGGCCCCGCTGCGCCTCGGATGGAGCTGGGTTGAGCGCGCTGAAGTACGATCTGGAGGCAACCTGCGGCGAAGCCCGCGCCGGGACCCTCCACACCCCCCACGGGTCGGTGCCCACCCCGGCCTTCATGCCGGTCGGGACCTACGGCACCGTCAAGGGCATGACGCCCGAGGAGGTCCGTGGGATCGGCGGCTCCATCGTGCTCTCCAACACCATGCACCTGTGGGTGCGGCCGGGCGACACCGCCATCCAACAGCTCGGCGGCCTGCACCGCTTCATGGGTTGGGACGGGCCCATCCTCACGGACTCCGGCGGCTACCAGGTGTTCAGCCTCAAGAAGCTCGCGCGCGTCACGGAGGAGGGCGTGCGCTTTCGCACCCCCAAAGACGGCGAATACCGGATGCTCTCGCCGGAGGTCTGCGTGAGCATCCAGGAGAACCTCGGCGTCGACATGGCCATGGCCTTCGACGAGTGCATCGAGTGGCCGGCGGACCGCGAGCGGGTCGGGCGCAGCACCGAGCGCACCACCCGCTGGCTGCGGCGCTGCTTGGACGCCCGGCGGGCGCCCGAGCGCACGGCCCTCCTGGGCATCGTGCAAGGCGGCTTCTTCCCCGACCTTCGCGCCGCCCACGCCGACGAGCTCTCGGCGATGAACCTCGATGGCTACGCCATTGGCGGGCTGTCCGTCGGGGAGCCCACCGACGAGCTGCTCGGCATGGTCGAAGTGGTGGCCCCGCGCCTGCCTGCAAATAAGGTCCGCTACCTCATGGGGGTCGGCTACCCCATTGACATCGTCGAAGCGGTGATGAGGGGCGTGGATCTGTTCGACTGCGTGTTGCCGACCCGCAACGCCCGCAACGGGCAGGTTTTTAGCTCGCAGGGCCGCCTCAACGTCAAGCACGCCCGGTTCAAGCTCGACCCCGGGCCGCTGGACGAGACCTGCCCGTGTTACACCTGCCGCCACTTTTCCCGCGCGTATTTGCGCCACCTCTACCTCTCCGATGAGCTGCTGGGGCACCGGCTGCTCACCCTCCACAACCTCGCGTACTACCTCGGCCTGATGCAGCGGCTCCGCGCCGCCGTCATCGCCGGACCGGACGCCTTGGCCGCCCTCCGCGCCGAGGCCGTCCTGGCCAGCCAGCCGCCCGGTGCATTCAATTGAGGCCAGCGAAGCTCTGATGCCAAACGTCCTGCTCTCCACCGCCGCACCCGAGTGGGTGGGCCTGCTCGGTCAGGCGGCGCCCAGCGGCGCCTCGGCCTTCATCAGCCAAGTGGGCCCGCTCATCGCCATTTTGGGCATCGTGTACTTCTTGATCATCCGCCCCCAGCAGGCGGAGACCAAGAAGCACCAGAGCCTGCTCGCCTCCTTGCAGAAGGGCGATCCCGTCGTGCTCGCCTCGGGCCTGCACGGGGCGGTCTTTGAGGTCTCCGCGGAGACGGTGGTGCTGGAGATCGCGCCCGGCACGCTGGTTACGGTCGATAAAAGCGCTGTCAAGCGCCGCCCGGGGGCAGACGCCCCGGCCCAGGGGTAGCGAGGATGTCGACCACTTGGTGGACGCGGGTCGTCCTCATCGTCGCGAGCATCATCTGGGCCTGCTGGACGTTGTTCCCGTCGGTGTACCTGGAGCCGACCGCCGACGAGCGGGACCGGGCGAGCTTGGTCCGCATGGAGACCGGCGCGGCCGTGCCGGAGGCTGAAGAGCACTGGTACGACTTTTTGATCTCGGGCTCCCGCCTCAACCTCGGCCTCGACCTCCAGGGCGGCCTGGACCTCGCGCTGGAGGTCGACGTAGACGCCGCCCTCGACTCGGTGGTCAAGCGGGACCTGCTGCCCATCCGCGAGTCGGCCAAGCGGGACGCGCTCGGGCTCGCGGACGTCCGCAAGGCGAGCGGCGAGGCCACGGTGCTGCTCCGCCCGGAGGCGGGCGTCGGCCTCAGCGACACCACCGCGTTCATGGAGAAGCGGTTCTCTCGCTACGTCTACGACAACACCCGCGAAGAGGACGGGGCCACGTGGCTCGCCTACCGGGTCCGTGAGGATCAAGCGGCAGAGATCCAGGAGAACGCCGTCAATCAGGCGCTGGAGACCTTGCGCAACCGCATCGACGAGACGGGCGTGCGGGAGCCCACCATCGTGCGGCAGGGCGGCAACCGCATCAGCGTGCAGATCCCCGGCGAGGTCGACCCGGCCCGCGCCAGCGAGGCGATCGGCACGACCGCGCTGCTCGAGTTCAAGATGGTCGATGAGGAGCTGAGCAAAGATCAGCCCTCGATGCTCCGCATGCTCGAAGAGGCCCGCGTCGGCATGGAGCCCGACCGCTTCGTCAACGACGAGGCGCTCAACGAGTGGCTGTGGGCGAACGGCAAGCTGGCGCGCGATCGGCGCCTGATGTTCGAGTACGAGCGGGGCGAGGACAACAAGCTCCGCCGCACCGAGAACATCGGCCTCACCTACATTGTCATCGACGAGGTGATGATCGCCGGCGATGACATCAACACCGCCACGACGAGCCAGGGTCAGCTCAACGAGTACCAAGTCTCGATCGCGTTCAAGCCGGTCGGCGCGCGCAAGTTCGCTGAGGTGACGGAAAAGAACGTCGGGCGGCGCTTCGCCATCATCCTCGACCACCAAGTTCGCTCGGCGCCGGTGATCCGGCAGGCGATCTTGGGCGGCGAGGCCAGCATCTCGATGGGCAACGGCAACCCCGAGCAGCAGTTCGTCGAGGCCAGTGATCTCGCGCTGGTCCTCCGCACGGGCTCGCTGCCGGCGCCGGTGAAGATCGGCGGCAAGCGTCAGATCGGCCCCGGTCTGGGCGCCGACTCGATCCGCGACGGAAAGCTCGCCACCGGCATTGGCTTCGGCCTCGTGGTCATCTTTATGGTGGTCTACTACCGGCTGTCAGGCGTAGTGAGCGTCTTGGCTCTGCTGCTCAACGTTCTGATGGGCTTTGCCCTCATGGCCACCGCCGGCGCCACCCTGACCCTGCCTGGCATCACGGGCGTCGCGTTGACCGTCGGCATGGCGGTCGACTGCAACATCGTCATCTTCGAGCGGATCCGCGAAGAGCTCCGGCTCGGTCGGAACGCACGGGCCGCCACCGACACCGGCTTCGACAAAGCCCTGTGGGCGGTGCTCGACTCCAACATCACCACCATGATCGCCGGCGTGGTGCTCTACACCTACGGCACCGGTCCCATCCGCGGCTTCGCCGTCACGCTGATGATCGGCATCGTCAGCACGCTCTACACCGGCATCTTCGTCTCGCGCACCATGATGGACTTCCTCACCCGGAAGGCCTCTGCGCGGCTCTCCATCTGATCGGGCCGCAGGACCTCTCCGATGCAACTCATCAAGCCAGGAACCTCCATCGACTTCGTCGGAAAGCGGCACATCGCGGCCATTTTCTCGACGATCACGGTGACCATCAGCCTCCTGTTGTTCTTCTTCGTGGGGCCGAACTGGGGCATCGACTTCACCGGTGGCACGGAGATCGAGCTGCACTTTGAGCAGCCCACCTCGATCGACGAGGTGCGCGGCGCTGTCGGCAAGCTCGGCCTGTCCGACGACTCCATCCAGCGGGTCGGCGCAGAGGAGGAGTCTCGGTTCGTGATCCGAATCCAAGACACCACTTTTGGCACCGAGCGGCTCCAGGAGCAGGTGACCTCGGCCCTGACCGCCAAGTTTGGCGC
Organism: Deltaproteobacteria bacterium; assembly: GCA_947462115.1. Lineage (GTDB taxonomy): Bacteria > Myxococcota_A > UBA796 > UBA796 > UBA2385 > JAEUKK01. The sequence goes on from CANHON010000139.1 coordinate 4,753, forward strand.
GGACTTCATCGAAGAGAGCACCTTCGACGCCCAGGTCGGCGCGCTGATGCGGGTCCGGTACCGCGGCGGCGACCGGACCGAGGAGGAGCTGTCCGAGGCCCTCGCCGGCGTGGAGGGCGCCAAGGTCGGCGACTCGCCCGATGACAACACTGTCGAGATCAACCTGCCCGGCGTGACCGAGGAGGTGACCAAGACCATCTCGGCCGTGTTCCCGGGGCGTGGCCTCGTGACCGACCGGGTGGACGCCGTCGGCCCCAAGGTCGGCGGAGATCTGCGCGTCAAGGGCGTGCTGGCCATCTTGGCCACGCTGCTGTTGGTGTTGGTCTACGTCGGCTTCCGCTTTGAGGTGACCTTCGCGCCGGGCGCGGTGCTCGCGCTGTTCCACGACGTCATGATCACGGTCGGCGTCTTCGTGTTGACCCGGCACGAGTTCAACCTGGCCATCATCGGCGCGCTGCTCACGATCATCGGCTACTCGCTCAACGACACGATCATCATCTATGACCGGGTCCGCGAGAACATGCGCCGCTATCGGCGGGCAGACACCGCGCGGCTGATCAACGACTCCGTGAACGAGACGCTGGGCCGGACGGTCTCGACCTCGCTCACGACGATGATCGCGATGGTGGCCTTCTTGTTCCTCGGCGGTCCGGTCATTCAGACCTTCGCGGTGGCCATCCTCATCGGCGTCTTCGTCGGCACCTACTCGACGGTCTACGTCGCCAGCCCGACCATCCTCGTGATGGAGGACCTGCGGCCCTACCTCGGCCGGATCTTCTCGCCGTTGGCCGAACAGGCTGCCGCAGCGGTGGCCGAGGCCGGTGGCCCGCGGGAGGGCGAAGGTTCGGCGCCGTCGGCGGAGCCCGCTGCCCCCGTCACGAGCCTGGTGAAGGCGCCCGTCGCCGCCGCACCCGAAGCTGCGGCCGCCCCGAGCGCGCCGCTGCCCAGCGCCGCGCCCGTCGCGGCTGCTCCTTCTGAACCTCAGCTGAGCGAGAGCGCCCGGCGTCGGCTGGAGCGCAAGCGCTTGCGCGACGCAGCGGGCCGCGGTGAAACCGGAAATGGGAGGGTCGAATGACGCGTTCGGAACTGGTGGAGGCCCTGGCTGAGCGCCGCGGGGTCAGTCGTGAGCAAGCCGAGGCGGTCGTCGAGACCTTCTTCGCGCAGGTGCAGGAGACCTTGGTGGCCGATGGCCGGGTCGAGCTGCGCGGCTTTGGCTCCTTCCGGGTCAAGCAGTACCAGGCCTACCAAGCCCGCAACCCCCAGACCGGGGAGGCGGTCGCGGTGGCCCCCAAACGGTTGCCCGCCTTCAAGCCGGCCAAACACCTGCGCGAGGCGCTCGCCGCACGCGTCGGGCAGGCGCTCGGCGACGAAGAGTAGCGCCCGTCTCGGCGGACGGTCCTGCCTTCGCGGGCGACCCCACCCGCCGCCCGGCTCGCCCGCTGACCCCTCGGCGCGGTCCGGGGCGCACAGGCATTCCCGGGGGGGAGCGAGACGATGTCTGAAGCGAGCAGCCGAGGAATGTCCGTCGAAGATCCGCTGACACCGCGGACCTTCTTGCTTGACACCAACGTGCTGCTGTTCGATCCGACCTCGATCGACGGCTTTGGCCGGCACGACGTGGTCATCCCGATCACGGTGATCGAGGAGGTCGACCGCTTCAAGAAGGACCTCAACGAGACCGGGCGCAACGCGCGGGCGGTGTCGCGCCGGCTGGACGAGCTGCGGGCCAGCGGCAGCCTCGCCCGCGGGGTTCCGCACCGGGGCGGCGGAAAGCTCCGCGTGGCTCTGCTCGACGAGGCGGTGGACCTCCCGCTGGGTTTTGGGGCCGCGAGCAACGACAACCTCATCTTGGCCACCGTGCTCCAGGTCGCCCGTGGGGGGCGCGCGGTCACGCTGATCACCCGCGACACCAACATGCGCATCAAGGCCGACGCGCTCGGGATCGCGGCGGAGGACTACCTGCGCGGGCACGTCGATGTGGACGAGAGCTACACCGGGGTGGGCGCCCTGGTGCTCCCGCAGAAGCAGATCGCCGAGCTGGTGCAGAAGGGCGGCATGGTCTTCACGCCCGACGAGGCGGCGGCGGCGGGGATCCACCCCAACCAGTTTTTGGTCATCACCGCCGAGAACGGCGCGCCCACGTCCACGACCGTGCGCTACGACGAGCGCCACATGCGGCTGCGCTCCGTGAGCCGAAGCCACGACGGGATCTGGGGCGTGAGCCCCCGCAACCGCGAGCAGGGCTTCGCCTTGGACCTGCTCCTCGATGACAGCGTGTCCATCGTGACCCTCGACGGGATGGCCGGCACTGGGAAGACCCTGCTCGCCATCGCCGCCGGCCTCAAGCTGGTCGCCGACGAGCGTCGCTTCCGTCGCCTCGTCGTGAGCCGGCCGATCTTCCCCCTCGGCAGGGACGTGGGCTTCTTGCCCGGCGACCTCAAAGAGAAGCTCAACCCCTGGATGCAGCCGATCTTCGACAACCTCGATCTGCTCGTCGGGGGCGGCGCGGACACCGGCTACACCAAGGGGGGCCCGGTCGCGCCGCGCACGCCCGGCTACCAGCCCCTCATCGACCAGGGCTTCATCGAGATCGAGGCCCTCACCTACATCCGCGGTCGCTCGCTGCCGAAGCAGTTCTTGATCGTGGACGAGGCCCAGAACCTCACGCCCCACGAGGTGAAGACCGTGATCACCCGGGCCGGCGAGGGCACCAAGGTGGTGCTCACCGGGGACCCCAACCAGATCGACAACCCCTACGTGGACGCCGCCAGCAACGGCCTCACCACCGTGGTGGAGCGCTTCAAGGGCAGCGCCATCGCGGGACATGTCACCCTCCGAAAAGGCGAACGCTCGGCGCTGGCTGAGCTCGCCGCGAAGGTCCTATGAGCGCGCCTCCCCGAAAGCCGCCCGGCCGCCCCGGCCCGCCCAAGCGCGGCGGTCCCACCGCCGGCGATAGAGAACAGCGTCCGGTACGTCGCTTTGAGCCTGGAGCGCGTCCGCGTCCACCGCAGCGCCCGCCGCCGCGCAGCGAGGACGAGGCCGCGCCGGGGCCCGAGCGGGGCCGCGGCGAGCGACCCAGCCGGGGCGCTGCGCCCTTCCCCCGCCTGCGGTCGCCGAGCGGGGACCTCGACCAGCTCGAGGGCCGGAACGTCGTCGTGGAGGCGCTGCTCCGCAAGCGCCGGAAGGTGGTGCGCATCTGCCTCGACGAGCGGGCCAAAGAGGACGACAAGGTGAGCCGGCTGCTCGAGCTCGCGGTGGCGGCGCGGGTGCCGGTGGAGCGCGTGCCCCGGGAGTCTTTGGACGAGATCTGCGAGAGCGGCGTGCACAATGGTGTGATCGCCTGGGCGGTCCCGCTGCCGGCCTACAGCACCCAAGGCCTGCTGTCCGAGCTGGAGCGGGAGGGGAAGGAGCCCTTTCTGCTGCTGGTCGATGAGATCAGCTATGAGCAGAACCTCGGCGCCATCCTGCGCTCTGCGCTCGGCGCCGGCGTCTCGGCGGTCGTTGTGCCCACCCAGCGCGGCAAGGGCCTGACCCCCGTGGTGCACCGCGTGGCGATGGGCGGCGCCGAGATGGTCCCGCTGATCCGCGAGGGGCTCAGCTCCTCCTTGGCGACCCTGCGCCGCGCGGGCGTGCGCATCGTGGGCGCCGACATGGACGGCCGCCCCTGCTTCGACGTGCCGATGACCGGTCCGCTGGCCATCGTGCTCGGCGGCGAGGGCAAAGGGCTCACCCATACGCTGCGCGACCGCTGCGACGAGATCGCCAGCGTGCCGCTGTCGGGCGAGCTGGAGAGCCTCAACGTCAGCGTCACTGCGGGCATTTTGGCCTTCGAGCGCGTGCGGCAGCTGCGGGTGGAGGCGGCGCGATGAGGGCCGGGCGGGCCTCGCGGGGTGTGCGGTGGGCCGCCGCGGCGCTGGGCTGGGCCTTGAGCGCGCCGGCCTTCGCGGCGGACGGCGGGCTGAGCTCGCTGCTGCAGTATGTGGCCGCGCCCGTCTTCCTGATCAGCTTCCTGGTCTTCATTCACGAGTTCGGCCACTTCTTTTTCGCCAAGGCCTTTGGCGTGTCGGTGCCGGTGTTCTCCTTTGGCTTTGGTCGCCGACTGTTCGGCGTTCAGCTGGGCGAGACCGACTACCGGGTGTCGATGCTCCCCTTCGGCGGCTACGTCCGCATGCTCGGCGCGGACGCCTATGGGGGCGCCTCGGGCGAGGGCGACGAGGTCGAGGAGGTGCCGCCGGCCGGCAGCTACGTCACGAAGAAGCTCTGGCAGCGGTTCTTGGTGATGTTCGGCGGGCCGATGTTCAACCTCGTGTTCCCGGTGCTGCTGTTCACCGCCCTCTTTGTGATCGGCGAGCCGACGCCCATCAGCGAGATCGGCGACGTCGGCGCGGGCAGCGCCGCGGAGGCCTCCGGGCTTCAGCGCGGCGACCAGATCATCGCCGTCGATGGAGAGCCCACCCCGACCTGGGTCGATGTGGACCTGCGGATGATGGAGGCCCCCGAAGCGCCCCATCAGCTTCGCGTTCTCCGTGAAGATCAAGAGCTTGAGCTTCAGTTCCAGCCCCCCAAGGGCGGCTATGGCGCGGCGGGCACGGGCTTTACGGTGTCGCGGCCCTCGAATGAGGTGGGCGTCGATGATCCGGCGTCGCCGGCCGGGCGCGCCGGCCTTCAAACGGGCGAGCGGGTGGTCTCCGTGGCGGGGGCGCCGGTCGCCGATTGGCTGGGGCTGGAGCGGGCCCTCCGCCGCGCGGCCGCGCCGCTCACGCTGGAGGTCCTCGACAAGGATGGCGTCCAGCGCAGCGTTGTCCTCACGGATACCGGCTGGTCGCCCCGGGTCAGCGGCCACCGGCCCAGCGACGCCGCCCGCTGGGGCCTCGTCTCTGCCTCCATTTTCGTCGGCTCGGTCAAGGACACCTTGGACGAGGAGGGCTCGGGGCTCCCCGGCCTCGGCGCCGAAGCCGCGCCCTCGCCCGCAAAGGCGGCCGGCGTCCTGCCGGGGGACCGCATCTTCGCGGTGGACGGCGCGCCGGTGAACCGCTGGGGTGAGCTGCTGGAGGCCATCAAGGGCACCGTGGACCCCACCGAGAAGGGCGCGGTCCCCCGCGCGGTGACCTTGGAGGTGGTGCGGGAAGGGCAGCTCCTCTCGCTGGTCTTGGAGCCGCGGGTCGTCGAAGACATCGACAGCTACGGCTTGTTCAACAACCGACCGATGGTGGGCTTCGGCGCGGTCGGCGGGACGGCCATCTCGGCGCTCCGGCCCCGGCCCTACCGGCTCGACGCGGCGGTGGTGCGCGCGGCCAAAGAGACGGCGCTCATCAGCGGCGCGGTGGTGGAGCGGGTCGGTGAGCTGATCACCCGGAAGGCTTCGGTCAAGGCTAGCATGGGCGGGCCGCTGGCCATGGCCCAGCAGAGCGTGGCCGCGGCCCAGCAGGGCATCTTCACCTACGCCCGGATGATGGGCATGCTCAGCATCTCGCTCGGCGTGCTCAACCTGCTGCCGGTGCCCATCTTCGACGGCGGTCAGCTCATCTTTTTGCTGATGGAGGGCGTGCGCGGTCGGCCGGTCTCGGGCGCGCTGCGCGAGCGCATCCAGCAGATCGGCGTGATCTTCGTCATCGTCCTGATGGCGATGGTCTTCGTGAATGACCTGTCCCGCATCGTCTCCGGCTGGATGGGGCCCTCTTGACCACCCCCTTGGTGCTGTGCGTGGACTGCGCCGCGCCGGTGGTCGGGCTGTCGATCGGACCGGCCGACGGCCTCGGCCCCCTCTGGGCGCGGTGGTCGGCACGGGTCAGCCGCGGCGCCGACGGGCTGCTGGCGCCGGAGCTCGAAGCCCAGCTCGCCCTGGCTGCCCGACGGGGCGGGGCCCTGCAGCGGGTGGCGGTGAC
>CANHON010000140.1 GCA_947462115.1 Deltaproteobacteria bacterium
GGCCCCCGGCCGCCCGGCCCTCACCGTCGATCTGGGCCAAAATGGCCTCTACCTCGATGGTTGGCGGGTGGGCGCCGCCGCCGCCGCGCTGGAGGGGGGCGGCGGCCGGGTCGAGCCGCTCTACGCCGCCCTGCTGCGCGCCCCGAAGGGCCCGCTGCGCCTGCGGGTGGACGCCCGGGTGCCCTTCGCCGCCCTCGACCGCCTGCTGCTCACCGCCCGCGAGGCCGGCTACGCCGAGGTCGAGCTCGTCGCCACCAAGGCGAGCAGCCTATAACACCCTTGTTTCAGTCGTTTATCGACACCGCTCAGCGCGGGGGCCGCCGAACAAACTCCAGGCAGCGCGCCCGGAGATCGGCCCGCTCGGCCTCCCCGCACAGGGCCACCGCGGCCTCCGGCTCAAAGCGGCGCAGGTTGTAGGCCACGCCGAGCAGACACGAGTCGCGCTCGGGGCCCGCCTCCCCGCAGCGCTGGGCGAAGGCCCGACCGGCGGACTCCGCCGCGCCCCAGCCGAGGCCGTGGATGCAGTTCTCCCGGTAGAGCCCGTCGGGTCCCCGCGGGACCCGGGCGCAGGCCGCAAAAGCCCGATCCACGTCCACCCGCGCCAGGTACTTGCCGAGCCCATGCCAGCAGCTTTTGCGGGTGAGCAGATCGCCCTCCTCGGCCGCGCAGTGCGACAGGGCGAGATCGATGTCCACCACCGCGATCTCACCGTTGACGTCGTGCCGGCAGAAGTCGCGGAAGCGGCCCGCCCCGTCGCAGCGCACAAAAGCCGCCCGCGGATCGACCGGACGCTCTCGCAGCGCGAGGCCGAACACACACTGGTCGGCCCAGCGCCCCGGCTCCATGTCCGCGCAGACCGCCGCGGCGCCCGCCAGATCGGTGGCGGCCCGCAGATCGGCCACGTCCGACAAGCACTCCTGGCGGGGCTCTCCGGCCGGCAGCTCGGCGCAGGCGAGCAGGGCGCCCTCGAGGTCCTCCGGCGCCCGCTGCTGGGCCAAGACCTTGAAACAATAGCCCCTGAGCTCGGCCGGGCGGCTGCGGCAGTCGGCCTCGGAGTAGCGCGCCCCCTCGCCCACCGCCGCGGAGGCCGCGCCCTCGGGCTTGGGCGGCAGGGCGACCACCCGCGCCGGGGCCGCCGCCGCCGCCGCTTCGGGGCGGGCGTCCCGGGCCGGCGCGCCGCGGCTCAGGCCGAGCACCACCGCGAAAACAGCCGCCCACACGCCATAGAACACCCCATCGTGCCGAAGCCGGGGGCGGAGGGCGGTGGCCGGGGCGGTCGCGGAGACGGGGGACAGGCGGGCACCTCGGGCGCGCAGGAGGAGCCCCGCCTATCCGCGCCGGGCCCCGCTCGCGGCGGTTAGCCCGCGCCCGGAGCACCGATGTCCCGCCCCTGCGTCGCCCTGCGCCCCGCCGCCCTGCGCCCCGCCGCCTTCGCGCTCGCCTTCGCGGTCGCCTTCGCGGTCGTCGGGGCGGGCTGCGCCGAGCACGTGCGCGTGCCGGCCCAGGTCCCCGCGACCGACCCGAGCTCGGCCTGGGCCCGGGTGCTGGAGGGCGCGATCACGCCGGAGGGCCTCGACTACGCGGCCATTGACGCCGAGCGCGTCGTTCTGCACCAATACCTCGCGTGGGTGGGCGAGCACGGGCCAGGCCGCGACGATCTCCGCGAGGGCGACGAGGACCGCCGCGTCGCGTTCATGGCCAACGCCTACAACGCGTTCGTGATCAACGACGTGCTGCAGCTTCAGATCCAGGAGAGCGTGCAAGAGGTGGGCGGCGGGATCTGGGGCCTCCGCCCCGGCAGCTACTTCTTCGCCGGTCGAAAACACCGTATCGATGGCGATTGGCAGACCTTGTTCGTGCTGGAGCACCAAGACATCATCGGCCGCTACCAAGAGCCCTTGGTCCACATGGCCCTCAATTGCGCCAGCGTGGGCTGCCCGCCGGTTCGGTACTGGCGGCCGCGGGGTCTGCAGGGGCAGCTCCGCCGGTCGATGCGCGACTGGCTCGCGGCCGGCGCCCTGCGCGAGACCGACGCCGGCTACGCCGTCTCCGAGCTGCTGTTCTGGTACGAGGACGACTTTGTGGCCGGCACCGGCGCCGACAGCCTGTGTGACTACCTGTCGGACTTCACCGAGGGCGCGGCCCACACCTGGCTGCGCCGCCACCGCCGCCGCTGCACGCTGGAGCGCATCCCCTACGACTGGTCGCTCAACGCCGCGCCGCCGGGCAGCTCGGCGGGCCGCGCGCCGCTGGTCGAGGCCCCCCTGCCGGAGGAGCCCCTGCCGGAGGACGCGGACATCGTCGAAGATGACGATGAGGACGGCCAGCTCTGAGCTTCGGCCGGGCCGGTGACCATCCCGAAACGTGGGCCCCGCGCGTCGCGGGCGCGGCGCGGCTGGGTTAGCCCGGCATCCCCGGAAGCCTGGAGGTCCCTTGACTGCCCCCGCCGCCCTCCCGCCCGTCGCCGCGCCCAGCGCCGCCGGCAAGCCGCGCTGGCTCAAGGTCAAGCTGCCCGGGGGTGAGCGATACACGGGGATCAAGGGGCGGGCCCGCGAGCTCAAGCTGTCCACGGTCTGCGAAGAGGCGCGCTGCCCCAACATCGGCGAGTGCTGGGGTGCCGGCACCGCCACCTTCATGGTCATGGGCGACATCTGCACGCGGGGCTGCCGCTTCTGCGCGGTCACCACCCGCCGCAACGGCCGGCCCCTCGACCCCGACGAGCCCCGCAACTTGGCCGAGGCGATCCGCGAGCTCGACCTCGACTATGTGGTGGTCACCAGCGTGGACCGCGACGACCTGCCCGATCAAGGCGCGGACCACTTCGCGGCCTGCATCCGGGCGATCCGCGCGCACGCCCCCAAGACCAAGGTCGAGGTGCTCATCCCGGACTTCCGCGGCGACCAGGGGCTGCTGGCCCAGGTGGTGGCCGCCCGCCCCGACGTGATCGCCCACAACATCGAGACCGTCGAGGCCCTGCAGGGCACCGTGCGCGACCCGCGGGCCGGCTACCAGCAGAGCCTCGACGTGCTGGAGGGCGTCAAGCGCCTCGACCCCACGATGTTCACCAAGTCGAGCATCATGGTCGGCCACGGCGAGAGCGAAGCCGAGCTGCACGAGACCATGGGCGATCTGCGGGCGGTCGGGGCCGACTTCCTCACGCTCGGCCAGTACCTCCAGCCCAGCCAGAGCCACCTGCCGGTGCGGGCCTACCACCCGCCCGAGTCCTTCAAGGCCTGGGAGCTGGCCGGCCTCGCGATGGGCTTCCGCTACGTGGCCAGCGGGCCGCTGGTCCGCAGCAGCTACAAGGCGGCCGAGTTCTTCATCCACCAGGCGCTGGTCGAGCGCGCCGGTGACCACGCCCAACACACCGCCACTGACGCTGTTCTGAACACGAGCCGGCTGCCGGTCCGCCCCACGCAGGCCGCCCCGCTGCCCGCGCTCGAGGCCGCCGCCGAGGGCCTGCAAGACATCGTCGCCTCTTTGGAGATCCGCCCGTGAACGGTGCTGCCCCCCTCCGCGCGGCCCTCGACGCCGCCCTGCGCGCAGATCCCCGCGTGCACCTGCTCGGCGAGGCCCTTGAGCTGCGCCCCGCCACCCGCGGCCTCCGGGCCCAGCACCCCGGCCGGGTCCACCTGCTGCCCATGAGCGATCGGCTGCTGGTCGGCGTCGCCATCGGCATGGCCACGGCGGGCGCGCGGCCCATCGTCGAGCTGGCCGACGGGCACGCCCTCTGGGGCGCCCTCGCCGCGCTCGGCCAAGAGGCGGCCCCCCGCGGCCCCGAGCTGCGCGCGCCGGTCATCCTTCGGGTGCCCTGGGGCGAAGAGCCCCTGCCCCTCGCCGCGCTCTGCGCCATCCCCGGCCTCGCCGTCGCCGCCGCCTCTTGCGAAGAGGAGCTGCCCCTGCTGCTCGAGGCGGCCTTGGCCCACCCCGGCCCCACCGTGCTGCTCGAGCGCGCGGCCCTCCCGAGCCGCGGCCCGCTCTCGGCCCTGGGCCTGGGCGCCGCCCGCCTGCTGCGCGAGGGCGATCAGCTGAGCCTCATCGCCTTCGGGGACAGCGTGGAGGTCGCCATTTTGGCCGCCGAGGCCTTGGGCGCCGAGGGCGTGTCGGCCGCCGTGCTCGACCTGCGCAGCCTGCGCCCGCTGGACGCCGCCGCCCTGCAGCAGACCGTCCTGCGCACCGGCCGCCCGCTGCTGGTGGGCGCGCCCCGCGAGCTGCTGCTCGACGCCGCCCTGCTCGGCTTTGTGCGCTTGGAGAGCCCGCCGGCCACCGGCCCGGCCGCCCTCGCGCCCCTGCTCGCGGCCGCCCGCGAGAGCCTGTCCTTCTGAGCTTCGCATCCTGATCGCCGCGGGCTGAAGCCCCCATCGCCACCCCTGAGGAGTCCCCCATGTTCGTGTTCGAGCTGCCCGAGATCGGCGAAGGTGTCGTCGAGGGCGAGATCGTCCAGTGGCTCGTGCAAGAGGGCGCCGTCGTCAGCGTGGATGACCGCGTCTGCGAGATCATGACCGACAAGGCGACGGTGGAGATCACCACGCCCCGCTCCGGCACCGTGCGGGCCATCTACGGCAAGCCCGGCGACGTGGTGAAGGTGCACGCCCCCTTGATGGACATCGACGACGGCCTCGGCGCCCCCGCCGCCAAGCCGGCCCCGGTCGCCGCCCCGGCCGCAGCCCCGGTCGCCGCCCCGAAGGCCCCGGTCGCCGCAGCCCCGGTCGCCGCGCCCGCCCCGGTCGCAGCCCCGGTCGCAGCCGCCCCCGTCGCCCGGACGGCGCCGGCCCCCGACGAGCGCGCCAAGGCCACCCCGGCGGTGCGCTCCCACGCCCGCAGCCTCGAGGTGGACATCAACGCGGTGCCCGCCAGCGGCAAGGGCGGCCGGGTCACCCGCGAAGACATCGACGTGTACGTCAATGACGTACCTATGGCCGCCGCGGCCCCGCTGCCCGTGGCGCCCCCGGCCCTGCCCTCGCCGGCCCCGAGCGCGGGCGACGAGCGCATCCGCATCATCGGCCTGCGCCGCAAGATCTCCGAGAAGATGTGCGAGAGCTACCGGCGCATCCCCCACTTCACTTATGTGGACGAGGTGGACGCCACGGCCTTGGTCGCGCTGCGCGGCCAGCTCAAGGGCGCGGCCAGCGAGGCCGGCGTGAACCTCAGCTACCTGCCCTTCATCATGAAGGCCCTGGTGGCGGCCTTCCGGCGCTTCCCCACGGTCAACGCCGTGATGGACGAGGCGGCCCAAGAGCTGATCGTGCGCCGCGAGGTCAACATCGGCATCGCCACCGATACGCCCGCCGGCCTCTACGTGCCCGTCATCAAGAACGTCGAGCGCAAGAGCATCCTCCAGCTCGGCCGCGAGCTGGTCGAGCTCACCAACCGCACCCGCGAGGGCAAGGTCGGCATCGAAGAGCTGCAGGGCGGCACCTTCACGATCACCAGCGTGGGCAACATCGGCGGGCGCTTCGCCACCCCGATCATCAACGCCCCCGAGGTCGCCATCCTCGGCGTCAACCAGATCCACGACCGGCCGATGGTCATCGACGGGCAGATCGTGGCCCGCAAGATGATGTACCTGTCGCCGAGCTTCGACCACCGCGTCATCGACGGCGCGGTGGCGGCCCGCTTCGTGAGCGAGGTCAAGGCCTTGCTGGAGAGCCCAGAGCGGCTCTACCTGGAGATGTGAGGTGAACGCACAGCAGCAGCTTTTGGCGGCCGAAGCCCAGCTTGGCGAGCGCCTGCGCGCCGCGGGCCCCACCGCCGGCGTGGCCGACCACCTGCCGCTGGGCCGCCTGCTCCCGGTGGTGGCCGGCGCCTTCACCGGCGCGGGCAAGGGCGACTGGGCCGCGGTGGGGCCCCGCGAGCGCATCGGCGCGGTGCTGCGCGGCTGCGGGGTCGAGCGCCTCGTCGATCCGATGGCCGGCGCCCAGCCCTACAAGCTGTCCCCGGTCAGCGCCGCCCCCGGCGCGCGCCTGCTGCAGGCGGTGGGCCTGGGCCTCGCCAGCGGCGGCCCGGTGCTGTGCATGATCGGCATGGCCGGCGCCGCCTCGGGCGAGCTGCATGAGGCCCTGAGCGTCGCGCAGCAAAATAACGTCAAGCTCATCATTGTCGTCACCGACCTCGCCCTGCCGCCCGAGGCCGGCGTCGCCCGCCAGACCGGCGCCGACCTGCTCGCCTTGGCGGCCGCCCACGGTGTTCGCGGCGCGGCGGTGGGCCCGACCGAGGCCGAGGTGCGCGAGGCGGTGTCCGCGGCCCGCGGCGCGACCGGCCCGAGCTTGCTGCTGGTGTCGGTGCCCTGAGCCGGGGCCCGACCGAGCGGGGCGCGTCCGCCGCGCTCCGGAGAGAACCCGAACCTTCCTCATCAACGGTGGAGTGACCATGCAGACCCAGCAATACGATGCCGTCGTCATCGGCGGCGGCCCCGGCGGCTACCCGGCGGCCATCCGCCTCGCCCAGCTCGGCGTGAAGACCCTGTGCGTGGAGCGCGAGTACTGGGGCGGCGTCTGCCTCAACGTGGGCTGCATCCCCAGCAAGGCGCTGATCACCGCCGGCAAAAAGTTCGACGAGCTCAAGCACCTCGACGTGGTCGGCATCTCGGTGCCGAGCGGCGCCACCCTCGACATGGGCAAGCTGCAGGCCTGGAAGGGCTCGGTGGTCCACAAGCTGACCAGCGGCGTCTCGACCTTGCTCAAGGCCAACAAGGCCGACCAGCTCGTCGGTGAGGCCAGCGTGCCCGCGCCCGGCAAGGTGGTGGTGAAGACCCCCGACGGCAACGAGGTGCACATCGAGGCCAAGCACATCGTCATCGCCACCGGCTCGCGCCCGATCCAGATCCCCGGCTTCAACTTCGCCGACGAGCGGGTCATGGACTCCACCAAGGCCCTGGCCCTGGACTTCGTGCCCGAGCGGCTCGTGGTGATCGGCGGCGGCTACATCGGCCTCGAGCTCGGCTCGATGCTGCAAAAGGTCGGCTGCAAGGTGACCGTGGTCGAGGCCCAGGACCAGGTGCTGCCCGGCTTCGACCCCGACGTGGTCAAGGTCATCGCCCGCCAGCTCAAGAAGAACGGCATCGACGTGCTGCTCAAGGCCAAGGCCCTGGGCTGGGAAGAGGGCGAGAACGGCGCGCTGGTCAACATTGAGACCGCCGCTGGCGTGCAGCGCATCCCCGCCGACCGCATCCTCGTGACGGTGGGCCGCCGGCCCAACTCCGAGTCCTTCAAGGACCTCGGCCTCACGATGGAGCGCGGCCACATCGTCGTGGACAAGCAGCTCAAGACGAACATCCCGGGCATCTACGCCATCGGCGACGTGGCCACCGGCGTGATGCTGGCCCACAAGGCCACCCACGAGGGCGAGATCGTGGCCGAGGTGATCGCCGGTCACAAGGCGTTCAACGACGCCCGCACCGTGCCGGCCGTCGTTTTCACCGACCCGGAGATCGCCACCGCCGGCTTGCAGGAGCCCGAGGCCAAGGCGCTCGGCTACACGCTCAAGATCGGCAAGATGCCCTGGGCGGCCAACGGCCGGGCGCTCACCACGCTGGAGACCGACGGCTTCGTCAAGGTCATCGTGGACGCCAAGAACGACCGCGTGCTCGGCGTGACCATCGTCGGTCCGCACGCCAGCGATCTGATCTCCGAGGCCGCCCTGGCCATCGAGATGGACGCCGAGGCCCTCGACATCGGCCTCACCATCCACCCCCACCCGACCCTGGGCGAGGCCGTGATGGAGGCCGCCAAGCACGCGCTCGGCGAGGCCGTTCACATCGTGAACCGCTGAGCGGCCGCGGCCCCACGGAGCCCCGATGCCCCTGGGGCTGAGCTGGACCCCCAACGAAGGCGGCCTGCTGCTCGTCATCCCCGACGAGGAGCTGGCCGCTTTTCCTTGCCCGCCGCCGCCCGAGCCCGACCAGCAGCCGGTGCGCGAGCTGCACCTGACCTTGCTGTCGCGGCGCAGCCTCGCGGCGCTGGCGGCCCTGCCGAGCCCGCCGCCCTTGCCCGAGGGCCTGCTGGAGCGCCTCCCCCCGCCGACGCTCCGGCTGCTCCCTGGCCTGCACCGCGCGGATCGGCCAGCGAGCCCCGAGCGTCCGCTCGGCAAGCGCAGCTATTTTCAGGTGCTCGACGGCCAAGGCGCCTGGGCGGCCTGGACCGGATCTGTGCTCGCCGCATGGCAGAACAGCGCGCAGCACGTCAACCCCGCGCTGTGGCCGGCGGCCGAGGCCGGGAGGCTCTACCACCTCAGCCGCTTCAACCGCGGCGGAGGCGCACCGCTGGCCTCGGTCGGCGACGTGGGCTGGGCCGATCTCGCCGCGCCCGCCGGGCAGCGCCGATGAGCGCCGCGCTCCTGTGGACCTGGGAGCTGCCCCAGAGCCTGCTCGGCCTCGGGCTGTGCCTGCTGCTGCGGATCGGCGGGCGGGAGCGGGGGGCCGAGCGTCGGTCGGACGGGCGGTGGCTCATCGAGAGTGACGACCTGGGCGTCTCTCTCGGCGCCTATGTGTTCTGGCCAACCAGCCTGCGCCGCCACGGGCCGGCCGCCTGCCGCCTCACCCGGGCGCATGAGCTCGGGCACACGGTCCAGTCCCGCCGCCTCGGCTGGCTCTACTTGCCGACCGTCGGCCTCGCCTCGGTCTCCAGGGTGGCCTACAGCGCGGTGTTCGCGTGGCGCACCGGGCGAGCCTGGCGCGGCTACTACGACGCCTGGCCCGAAGACGCGGCCGATCGCCACGGCGGGGTGTGGCGGGACCCCGAGGGCCGACGCCGCCCGCCGACCCGCGGCTCGCCGCTCGACCCCGGCCTCGACGGCGGCTGAGCCGCCCGAGTGCACCGGGCCTGCGCCGAAACACAAGGGCACACGACCGTGCCGCCGACGGACCCCGGGGGCCTTGCGGCGCCGACCCTTGGGACAATACCGGAGCGCACCACCCCCGAGGAGCACCCGCATGCCATCGACCAAGGCCCCCTCCACCGCTTCGCGCCGCGCCGCTCTGGGCGTTGTGGCCCTGCTGCTGCCCGGCTGTGGCGCCCTCAAGGGCCTCGCCACCTTCTCGGTCACCGGCACCCTGCAGGTCGAGGGCGAGACGCCCGCCGCCACCAAGCTGACGCTGTACAGCTTCACCGACAACATCAGCGCCTTCGACACCAGCCCCTGCACCGACGGGGCGGGCGACACCTGCTTTGGCAAGGTGGACACCGAGGCGCTGAGCAAGCCGGTCGAGGGCACCACGGTGGAGTGGGATGGCGCCGACTTTGAGATCATCGACGTGCCCATCGACCTCTACTACATCCTCGTGGCCGAGGGCGACGACGCGGCCATCACCTGCAGCCGCGACGTGGTCGGCTACGACGAGACCACCAAGCTCGTCACGGCCGACTCGGCCATCTGGTTGGCGGCGGCCGACATCACCGGCGGTGATCTCAGCGCCGTGCCCCTCCAGCGCGACGTTCAGCTCGCCTGCTCGACGCCCAACACCGCGCCCGAGGACCCCGAGAACACCACGCCCGACGAGACCCCCACCGTCGAGCCCACCGCCGAGGGCGACATCCCCTCGCCGACGACCTCGGCCTGGAGCGCGTTCACGGTGGTGGACCCGGCCACCGGCACCGAGTGGGGCGACGCGAGCGCCGCCAGCGCCTTGGCGGGCCCCGCCTGCAACGAGGCCTTCCCCTCCGTGCTGCGCGTGACCGGCACCACCGACGACACGGCGGCCACCGAGGCCTACATCCGCGTGCAGTTCGGCTCGGGCGACGAGGCCACCTTCCGCACCTTCCCGACGCCGATCTCGGGCGGGGCCATCAGCCAGGACATCAGCCTCACCGGCGGCTACGCGGTGGTGCAGCTCGACCTGAACGACGCGCTGGACGGCGTTGGCGAGTCCTACACCATCAGCTTCTGCGAGCGCGACGCCGCGCCGGCCCAAGAGCTGCTCACCATCCTCACCTGGGACGTCGACAACAGCGACGTGGACACCCACATCACCAACAACACCGCCGGCAGCGAGGTCGCCTACTACAGCCTGAGCCAGAGCTGGGGCGACCTCGACATCGACGACACCAATGGCTTCGGCCCCGAGACCTTCACGAGCACCGCCGGCACCAGCGGCCAGCTCTACGAGATCAAGGCCCACTACTACAGCGATCACGGCAGCGGCCCGACCACCGCCACGATGCGGGTGGTCTACTACGACAGCGCCACCGGCGAGACCTGCGACTTCACCACCAGCAGCACCTTCAGCTCCGGCGCGTGGTGGGACGTGGCGACCGTGGGCCCCGGCATGGCCTGCCCCGCCGGCCGCTGAGCCCAAAGGCTCCGCGCCGCACCGGCCCGCGCCCCGCCCAGGGCAGCGGGCCGCTCGTTTTTTTGGGCCCGGCGATCACAGGGAGCCACCCACAGGCCACGCATCTGCGGAGGTGTCCCGTGCATTGGACCGAGTCGCGGCCGGCCCGCTTGGCCATCGAATTTGTTGAGCTGGTGTTCCCCGATCATTGCCGGGGCTGCGGTCGAACGGCCGGGCCCCACCGGGGGCGGCTCGGCTGCCCGGACTGCGAGGTGGGCCTGCCGGCGCTCCCGCGGTGGGCAGCGCCGCCCGAGGGCCTGCGGGGCCTGTGGGTCTGCGGCGACCACGAC
>CANHON010000141.1 GCA_947462115.1 Deltaproteobacteria bacterium
ACGTCCAGCCCGTCCCCTTCGATCTGCAGGCTGCGGGCGTGCACCCGCAGCTCCACCGGGAGGCGCGGGGAGCCGAGCTGCTCGGCGTAGACCGCGCCGACGCCGCGCCGGCCGTCGTCCCCGACGACACCGCGGACAAAGCCGCCCCGGAGGTCCGCCGCGCCGTAGGTCACGACATTGATCACACCCGCAAAAGCGTTGGAGCCGTAGACCGCAGAGCCGGGGCCCTTGATGATCTCGACCTGCTTGATGAGGTCCAGCGGCAGGTACTCGTCGATCCACGCGTGGGTGTAGACGCCGTCGTACCAGGGCACGCCGTCCACGAGCAGCAGGAACTTGTTGTTGTCCGGGCTGATCACCCCGCGGAACCACGCCAAGGTGCGGCCCTCCTGGGCCGGGCTGACGTAGACGCCGGGGACCGACTGCAGCAGGTCGGACAGCCGCCGGTAGCCGCGCTCTCGGATCTGCTTGTCGGTGATCAGGGTGACGATGCTGGGCGCGTCCCGGACGCTCTCGGCGCTCCGGCTGGCCACCGTCACGACGCGCTGCTCGGCCCGGAACAGGTCCGCGTCGTCGGCTTCGTCAAAAGGATCAACCTCATCCCGGGCCACGGCGAGGCCGGGGAGCCCGAGCGTCGCGACGACGGCGGCGCAGGGCAGCCAGGGCGGCGCGGCAGGGCGGGGCACGGGGCGCATGGGGTCCTCCTCGGAGCGCGGCCACTATCGCACAGCGCGGCCCGCGGTCTGGCGCAGCGCCCGCCGCCGTCTCCCTGCGCGCCGACCTGCTGCCGTTTGACGCGACCGGGCCATCGTGCGACATTCGCGGGGCATCTGCACACCCTGCCCCGAGGCCGCCGACCGCTCCGACCTCCGCACCAAAGCGCCCTGCTGCAGGCCACCTTGGCCCGTTGCGCAGCGCCGAGGCCGCAGCACCGGAGCGCCGATGTCCCCGGGCGCGCCGAGCCCCACCCTTCGGCCCGCTCAGCCGTCCGGAATCTTCCGGAGCACGCTCCCACAGCGCCCCCCGCAGACGCGCCCCCTACCCTTCTTCGCCTGTCGTTCCCCCGCGGGCCCACCGCCCGCCCAGCAGCCCCCGCCTCGCCGCGGTCCAGCTGTCGGCACAACCTGTTCACCGTCCTACTCACCCTTTTCGACCGCGGGGCACTGCTCCATGCGCGACGACACCGAACTTGGCTCCGCCGGCCCCCTGCGCTCTGCAGGCGCGGCCCGACGCCAGGTCTGTCTCCGAGCGGCCTCCCCGGCGGCACCTTGGAGTTCCTTTTGGGAAGCGAGATCATCGTCAACAAGACCGGGAGGGAGACCCGCGTCGCCCTGATGGAGAACGCCCAGCTGGGCGAGCTTCACGTCGACCGCGGCGACAACCGCAGCCACGTCGGAAACGTCTACCTGGGCCGGGTCGTCCGGGTCCTCCCGGGTATGCAAGCTGCTTTTGTCGACATTGGCCTGGAGCGCGCCGCTTTCCTCTACGCCGGTGACATCTACCCGGAGTTCGTGGAGTCCGCGCCCGAATCTGGCATCCAAGACCCAGAGGCGACCGTCGCGGAGTCTTCGCCGCGCGCCACCGCCCGCGCCGGCACGCCGCCGATCCAGGACCTCATCAAAGAGGGCCAGGAGATCTTGGTCCAGATCGCCAAGGACCCGATCGGCACCAAGGGCGCGCGCATCACGACGCACATCACCTTGCCGGGCCGCTACATGGTCTTCATGCCCACCGTGGACCACGTGGGCATCAGCCGGCGCATCGACCGTGACCGGGAGCGCCGCAAGCTGCGCGACTTCGTCGAGAAGTACCGTCCGAAGGGCGCGGGGTTCATCGTGCGGACGGTCTGCGAAGGCCAGCCGCTGACCGCGCTCAAGCAGGACATCGACTACCTCATCGGCACCTGGAACAAGATCCAGATCGCCACCCGCAGCGCAAAGGCCCCGGCGCGCATCCACGCCGACCACGGCCTCGTGCTGCGCATCGTCCGCGACGGGTTCACCGACGAAGTGGACCGCATGGTGCTCGACGACCGCGCCCTTTTCGACGAAGTGCAGTCGTTCATGGGCGAGTTCATGCCCCAGCACAAGGACCGGGTGCAGTTCTACCGGGGCCACGACCCGATCTTCGACACCTTCGGCATCGAGCCGGAGATCACCCGGAGCCTCGGCCGCAAGGTGTGGCTCAAGTCGGGCGGCTACCTCATCATCGACCAGACCGAGGCGCTCACCGCCATTGACGTCAACTCCGGCAAGTTCGTGGGGAGCAGCTCCCTCGAGGACACGACCTTGCAGATCAACCTGGAGGCCGTCAAGGAGATCGTCTACCAGCTCCGCCTGCGCAACATCGGCGGGATCATCGTGCTGGACCTCATCGACATGGAGAAGGCCGCCAACCGCGAGCGGGTCTTCAAGGCGCTGGAGGAGGAGCTGCGCAAGGATCGGGCGCGCACCAACGTGCTCAAGATCAGCGAGCTCGGCCTCGTGGAGATGACCCGCAAGCGCACCCAAGACGACCTCGTGCGCGCGATCTCCGAGCCTTGCCTCTACTGTGAGGGCCGCGGCTACACCCGCTCGCGCCTCACCGTCGTCTACGACATCCTCCGCGAGATCCGCCGGGAGGCCGTCCGTGGCGGCGGCCGGGCCACCATCTACGTCAACGCCAACCCGCTGGTCGCCGATCTGATGTACGGCGACGAGATGGAGAGCACCGAGGTGATGGAAGAGCGGCTCGGGAAGCGCATCGTGGTGCGGGCCATGGGGCACTACCACCTGGAGCGCTACGAGGTCTACAGCCGCTAGCCCGCGACGCCAAAATATGACCACGCTTTGGTGAGCGCGGGCCTGGACCTCCGGTTCCGTACAGGGTAGACCGGGGGATGACCTCGTCGACGCCCCCCGCTGGCCCGCCCGGCGGCCCGCTGATCACTGCACCGCAGCGCCCACCCCAGGAGGGCGCGCGGCCTCACCTCGACGGTGAGCTGGTCGGCTTTTTGCACCAGTCCACCGACGGCGCCTTCGCCATCGCCCGCGTGCGCGTGGGCATGGACGAGCAGATCGCGGTGGGTCCCGTGGGGCACGTGGCGGTCGGCCAGACCGTGCGCCTCAGCGGCCGGTGGACGGAGCACCCCCGCTTCGGCCGCCGGTTTCAAGTGGAGCGCGCCGTCGTCGAAGATCCGCGCACCGTCGCTGGGATCGAGCGCTACCTCATCAGCGCCGCCATCCCTGGCCTCGGCGACGCCTTCGCCCGGCGGGTGGTGGAGGCGTTTGGCGTCGAGACCCTCCGCGTCATCGACGAGCAGCCCGAGCGCCTGCTGGAGGTGTCGGGCATCGGCCAGAAGCGCCTCGGCGAGATCAAGGAGCACTGGGCCCGCGACCGGCGCAACCGCGAGCTGCAGGCGACCTTGCGGGGCTACGGCCTGAGCCAGGCCCTCGCCAACAAGATCATCGACCGCTACGGCGAAAAGACCCTCAGCCTCGTTCAGCGCACGCCCTACCGCCTCTGCGAAGACATCGTGGGCGTGGGCTTTCGCACCGCCGACCTCATCGCGCGCGCCGCGGGCCTCGACCTCAATGACCCCTCCCGCGCCGAAGCCGCGGCGCTGTTCTTGCTCGGGCAAGCCGAGGGCGAGGGCCACTGCTTCTTGCCCCTCGCCGAGCTGGTGCGCCGGGCCGAGCGCCTCGAGGTCGCGCCCCCCGCCACCCAGGCCGCCGTCCAAGCGCTCCACGAGCGGGACGCGGTCGCGCGCTACCCGGCCGCCGACCCCGCCGCCGAGCCCATCTACCGAAAAGTCCTGGACGAGGCCGAAGAGCACGTGGCGGCGTGGCTGGCCGAACTGGCCCGGCAGGCGCCGCCCCGGCGCGGCCCCGTGGACACCGGGCCCGACGAGGCCGCGCTGAGCCTCCAGCTCAACGCCCAGCAGCGCGGCGCCGTCGAGACCGCCCTGCAGTCGGGCCTGACCATCATCACCGGCGGGCCCGGCACCGGGAAGACCACCATCGTCCGGGTCCTGATGCGCGCGGGCGGCCGGGGCGGCGAGCGGTGGCTGTTGGCCGCCCCGACCGGCCGCGCGGCCCGTCGCCTCTCCGAGACCACCGGGGCCGAGGCCCGCACGCTGCACCGGCTGCTGGAGTTCAACCCAGGCGACGGGAGCTTCGCGCGCTCCCACACCAACCCGCTCGAGGCCGATGGGGTGCTGGTCGACGAGGCCAGCATGGTCGATCTCAACATGATGGCCTTCCTGGTCGATGCCCTGCCCGCCGGCTGTCGGCTCGTGCTGGTGGGCGACGCCGACCAGCTCCCGAGCGTCGGGCCCGGCCGGGTGCTCGGCGAGCTGGTCGAGTGCGGGGCCGTCCCGGTGTGCACCTTGACCGAGGTCTACCGTCAGGCCGCGGACTCCGGCATCGTCCGCAACGCCTGGCGCATCCACCGCGGCGATCCCCCCATCAGCGGTGAGCGCGAAGAAGGTGGTGGCATCAACGACTTCTTCGTCCTCAACCGCGACTCCGACGAGGCGGCCGCCGAGGCCCTGGTCCGGGTGGTCACCGAGCGCCTGCCCCGGCTCGGCTTCGATCCGCTGCGCGACGTGCAGATCCTCACGCCGATGCACGCGGGCCTGCTCGGCACCGAGGCCCTCAACCTCCGCCTGCAGGCCGTGCTCAACCCCACCGGCGACGCGGTCACCCGCGGCGGGCGCCAGATGCGGGTCGGCGACCGGGTGCTGCAGGTCCGGAATGACTACGACAACGAGATCTTCAACGGCGACACCGGCCGGGTGGTCTCGGTCAACGGCCCGCGGCTCGACGTGGACTTCGACGGCCGGATCATCGGGCTCAGCGGCGAGCAGCTCGACGATCTCGCCCTCGCCTACGCCATCTCCATCCACAAAAGCCAAGGGAGCGAGTACCCAGCGGTGCTCGTGCTGCTGAGCCGCGCCCATCGGGTGATGCTCCGGCGCAACCTCCTCTATACGGCCATCACGCGAGCCCGGCGATTTTGCTGCGTGATCGGCGACCCCTGGGCCATTCGCACCGCGGCGCGGGAGCAAGGCGGCGTCGAGCGGTACTGCCGCTTGGGCGAGCGCCTGTCGCGCTGGACCGGAGCGCCCGCGCCGCACGGCCTTGGATGACAGCGGCGACCGGGGTGCTACCCTGGCCCGGCCCCCGCCCTCGGCGATCGACCTCTCCCCTCCCCTCTTGCTCGGGACCTACGCCATGCGCGCTCCTCTCCGCCTCCCCTTCCTGCTGCTCACGCTGCCCCTCGGCCTCGCCGCCTGCTCCGGGGACGGAAAGGACCCGAGCGACGACGGCGCCGTCGAGCCGAGCGACGGGGGCGCGGGGGACGGCGGCGATGGCGGCACCGCGGACGACGGCGGAGATGGCGCTGTCGAGCCGGCGGTCCCCACCTCCATCCTCATCGAGGCCCCGGCCGACGCCGAGATCGGCGAGTGGGCGCCGGTGACCGCGACGGTCCTCGATCAAAATGGCGCCCCGCTCGCCCTCGAGGTGAGCCTGAGCGTGGAGTCCGAGGCGGCGGTCGTCGATCCCGCAGCGGGCGTCCAGTTCGGCGCGGACGGCGTCTACGTCGTCGTCGGCACCCTCGCGGCCGGCGACGACCACCCGGAGCTCACCGCCAGCTCTGAGCCCATCACCGTGGACAGCAACGGCCCGGTCATCCGGGTGGACGCGCCCTCGCCGGCGTCCTGGTTCGACCCCACGGTCGCCCGCGGACCGCTGCGGCTGATGGGGCAGGTCACCGATCCCATCCACCCCATCGGCGGCGCCACGCTGAACGGCGAGCCCATCGTGCTCGACGCGGACGGCAACTTCGACGTGGAGCTGCCGTCGGACTTCCGCCTGATGCGTCTCGACATCGTGGCCGAAGACACCGATGGGAACGCCGCAGATCGCGTGCTCGGCTTCGCCCAAGGCCCGACCGTCCCGCTCGACGCCGCGATCAACCCGGCGGTCGCGCTCAACATCAGCGAAGGCGGCCTCCTCGTGCTGGCCGACGGCGCCACCGCCTCGATCACCCCCGCCGCGATGCAGCGCGAGCTCATCGCCGCCAACCCGCTGTTCACCGCCGCCGTCCCCGGCGTCGGCCTGCTGCGCATGGACGGCCGCACCGTGAGCTGGGACAACCTGAGCATCGGGGCCCGCCTCGGCGAAGGCAGCCTCGGCCTCGACCTCACCATCACCAACCTAACCATCAACGTTGATCAGCGCCTGACGACCTTGGGCGGCGAGATCCGCAGCTCTGGCGCCTTCTCGGACACCAGCACCACGCTGAGCTTGGAGATGGCCCTGAGCGCGCCCACCCCGGGCGACGCCCTGGTCGTGGTCACCGACTCGGCGCTGGAGTTCACCGCCGCCAGCTACAACGCGAGCGGCTTCCCGGTGCCCTCCACCCTCGACGTGGGCGCCATCGTCGGCCCGCTCATCCTCCCCATCGTCACCGAGGCCACCCGGTCGGCGGTGGAGGGCGCGCTGGAGGCCCTGGTCCTGGACGCGCCGCTGAACGTGATGGGCACGGTGATCGGGTTCGAGGGCGAGTTCAACGAGATCGCCATGCACCCCGCCGGCCTCTCGGTGATCTTCGACGGGGTGGTCACGGGTCCGGCCGCCGACCCCTCGGTGCCTGAAGCGCCCGGCAGCCTGCGCTCCGGCGGCGCGCCCCCGGCGGCGGGCTCCGTGCTCAGCGACCTCGACTTCTCTTTGGGGAGCGATCTGGTCAACCGCATCGTGCACCTCGCGTACCAGGGCGGGGCCTTCAACATCGCGCTGTCGGCCACCGAGCTGGGCATCGCCCCGGCCCTCATCGAGCTCGTGTTCCCCGGCGCCACCACCCTCGACCTCAACCTCGAGGCCCGGCTCCCGCCCGCGTTGCGGCCGGCCAGCGGCAGCTTCGCCTTCGACCTCGTGGAGATGGACCTGCGGGCCACGGGGCTCGTCTCCGGCGCCAGCGCGCCGGTCGAGCTCACCCACGCCGCGCTCCACCTGACCGCGCCGGTCACCGTCTCGACCGACGGCTCGGGGGCCATCATCGCCGACATTGGCGATCCTGAGGTGATCATCGACGTGCTCGACGTCGATGCGGCGGGCGTCGCCGCCGCCGAGGCCCTGGAGGACCGCCTCTCCAGCCTCGCCGCGGTCTTCGTCGGCGACCTGCTGCCGGACCTCGAGGTCTTCGCGCCGGAGGTGCCGGGCTTTGTGCTCACCACCGACAGCGTCGCCGCCGGCGGCGAAGGCCTCGACTGGATGACCGCCGCTTGCAGCGTCGAATGAGCGCTGCGCCGGGCGCCTCGGGGCGGCAGGCCTGACCCATTCGGGCCCTGTCCTCGCTCCGGTCATTTGGGTCAAGCGCGGCGACGGCGGTCCGATGAACCGGCGTTCCTGCCCGCATGGAGTGCCGATGACCCAGAACCCTGGTCCGATCACGCCCGAGCTCCTCGCGGCGCTCGCCCGCCAAGTGCGCAGCGGCCGGATCCAGCTGCCGCCGCCCCGAGCGCCGAGCGCCGCGCCGCGGTCCGCGCCCCCTCCGCCGCCGGCCCGCCGCGCGGAGGCGGTGTCCTCCGGCTCCATGGAGGATCGAACCGCGCAGGCTTTGGGCGAGCTCACCCGGGCGCGCGCCACGGTCTCGGACCTCATCGTCGAGGCCAACCGGGTGACCGAGGCCGAGACCCTCGCGGTGGGCGACGCGCTGTGCGGCATCGTCAAGGAGGCCGATGGCTTCGTCAAAGAGCTGCGCACGAGCTTCAGCGCGCTGCAGTCCGATGGTGGCGAAGGCGGGATCGTCCGGCTGATCGACAAGCAGGGCCAGTCGATTCAGGCCTACGTCGCGACGGTGCAGGCCGACAGCGCCGAGCATCGGGCCACCGCGCTCGCGGCCCTGGAGCAGACGCAGACCATCATGCGCGTGGGCACGACCATCAACGAGGTCGCACGCAGCTCGAAGATGCTGGCCCTAAACGCCAGCATTGAGGCGGCGCGCCTCGGTCAAGCGGGCCGCAGCTTCGCGGTCATCGCCGGCCAGATGCAGACGCTCAGCGAGCGCGTGCACGAGAGCAACCAGCTCATCGCGGCCCTGGCCACCGGGCTGATGGAGCTGCTCCCGCGGATCGTCGAGATGTCCAACGGCCTCAGCCGCCGGTCCACCGAGTTCAGCGGCGAGTTTCAGACCCAGTCCAAGCTGGTCGGCGCGGCCACCGTGCGCCTCGAGCAGGCCCTGGCCTCGGCGATGAAGGGCGGTGATCAGCGGCTCGCCGCCATCATCGACACGAGCCAGGCCGGGCTCTCCCACCTCCAGTTCCAGGACCCGACCGCCCAGCGCCTGATGCGGATCGACAAGACCCTCGAGACGGTTCAGCACAAGATGGTCGAGCTCCTCGACGCCCAAGCCCACGTTGATCTCATCGAGGAGCCCCTCCAGGAGGAGCTCGGGGGCGGCATCGACTCGGCGTCGGCGCCGGAGTGCGGCGAGGTCATGCTGTTCTGAGTCAGCCCGCGGAGGGCACGGCCAGCGCCGCGGCGATCTGGGCCGCGACCTCGCGCGGGTCCACCGGCGCCCCGCCTTCTTCAAAGGGCGCCTTCCAGCCGCAGCCCTCGCGCCAGCGCGAGCAGCCCCAATTCCGCCCGCCAGCGATGACCTCGCCTTCGCGGCAGCTCGGGCAGCGCATGCCCTCGGGGCGATCGGGCGCGGAGACCGGCCGGGCAGCGCGGTCCGGGAAGTCGAAGACCACCTTCAGCGCGTCATTCAGGAGCAGGGCGGCCTCGAAGGCCTTCCCGGCCTTGCTCCTGAAGCCCTTGACCACCGGCGTCCGCCGCTCGACCATCAGCTGCTTGGCCATGCGCCGGCTGATCTCGCGGCCGGCGACCGTGCCCCACATCTCAAAAGTGCAACCACCGCCGGCTTCACAGCGGTAACGACCGCGCTGCTCCTGCACCGGTCCCCCGCAGGCCGGACAGGGCCCGACCACGGCGCCCGTGGCCGCCAGACGGTGCACCGGCGGCGCCTCCGCGGCCCGGATCGCCTGCACGAGCTCGGTGGCCCAGGCGGCGACGTCCCGCATGAACAGGCCGCGCTGCTCGCCGCGCTCGGCGATGGCCGACAGCCGCGCCTCCCACAGGCCGGTGAGCTCGGGGCTCTTGAGCGCCTCGATCGGCACCGCTGCGATGAGCTCTCGGCCCATCTTCGTCGCGCGGAGGTCCTTGCCGGCCCGCTCGACGAAGCTCCGCTTGATCAGCGTGGTGATGATGGCCGCGCGGGTCGCTGGCGTGCCGAGCCCCGCGCCCCGCAGCGCCCGCTTGAGCTCGGCGTCGTCGAGCTCCCGGCCCGCCGTCTCCATCTTTTGGAGCAGCGTCGCGTCGTTGTGGGGCCGCGGCGGTCGGGTCGATGCCTCGTGGACCTCCACCCCCCGGACCTGCAGGCGGTCGCCCTCGCGGAGCAGCGGTAGATCTCGATCGGTGCGACGACCGGGCGGGTCCACGGCCTGCCAGCCCTCCTGGCGGCACACCCGGCCGCGCGCCCGCAGGTGGGGCGGCGTGGGCAGCCCCTCGGGCAGCGGGGCCACGGGCGGCACGGCGAGGATCAGCGTCGTGACGTCAAAGATGGCGTCCTCGCTCAGGGCGGCGAACAGGCGCCTGGCCACCAGATCGAAGATCCGCTTGTGGTCGGGGCTCATCCGGCTGGCGTCGGGCGCGAGCCCAGTGGGCAGAATGGCGTGGTGGTCGCCAACCTCCGCGGCGTTGACCACCCGGCGGCCCGGCCGCACCGGCTTGCTGAGCAGGCCCTCGGCGAAGGGGCGGTAGACCGACAGCACGCTGAGCCCGCGGAGCACCGCGGGGAGCTCCGGCACTTGATCGTCGGTGATGAAGCGGGCGTCCGTTCGGGGGTAGGAGATGAGCTTGCGCTCGTAGAGCTCCTGGGCGATGGCCAAGGTCTGCTCGGCGCTGAGCCCATAGCGCTGGTTGGCCCTCCGCTGCAGCGCGGTGAGATCGTAGAGCAGCGGCGGCTTCTCGCGGCGCTCCACCCGCTCTGCGGACCGGACCTCGGCGAGGCCCCCCTCCAGCGCCCGCGCCAACCCCGCGGCCTGCTCCGCGCTCCCGAGGCGCTCGACCGGCAGGGCCTCTTCTTCGGCCGCCGCGCCCTTCTCGCCGTCCGAGGCGGGCCGCGCCTCGGGCTCCACGGCGTCGTGGCGGAACCAGCGCGCCTTGAGCTCCAGGCCCGGCGACACGTCCAGATCGGCCTCCACCCGCCAATAGGGCTCGGGGACGAAGCGCTCGATCTCCAGATCGCGGGCCACGATCATCGCGAGGGTCGGCGTCTGGACCCGCCCGACGCTGTAGAGCTGATCGCCGCCCGCGCCCCGAGCGTGCAGCGTGAGCGCCCGTGTGGCGTTGAGGCCCACGATCCAGTCCGCCTCCGACCGGCTTCGGGCCGCGTCGGCGAGCCCGTCGTACTCCACGCCCGGCCGCCGGGTGGCCCAGGCCTGCCGAATGGCCCGCTCCGTCAGCGAGGCGACCCACAGCCGCGAAAAGGGGCGCTTGCAGCCCGCGAGCTCGTAGACGTAG
>CANHON010000142.1 GCA_947462115.1 Deltaproteobacteria bacterium
ATGACCGGCCTCAACGGCAAGCTCGGCGGGGCCGCCGCTGGCGCCAAGTTCAGCGAGGTCCAGCCCGGCCTCTACCGCGCCACCTGGACGCCCCCCGCCGTCGAGAAGCGCAAGACCATCGAGTTCACGCTCTCCGGCAAGTCGCCCGCTGGCGCCATTGAGCGCGCCTGGTCGGTGACCGTGCAGCCGCCCGCCCCGACCAAGGTCTCGGCCACCGCTTCGCCCGAGAAGATCACGCTCGGCGTCGATAGCGCCGCCACCGTCACCTTCAAGGTCGAGGGCCCCGGCGGCCCCGTCACCAACGCCGAGCTCGTGGCCCGGGCCAGCACCGGCAGCGTCCAGAACATCACCAGCCTCGGCGATGGCCGCTACGTGGCCCAGTTCATGGCGCCCCAGGCCCCCTTCCCGCAGCTCGCGATCGTGACGGTCGCGGAGCGCAGCAACCCCGACAAGAGCCTCGGCCACATCGTCATCCCGATGCAGGGCAAGGTCGACTTCCCGCTCAAGGACACCGCCGGCGCCACCGTCATCATGACCATCGGCGCCCAGGAGTACATCGGCCAGGCCGACGGCGCGGGCAACGCGAAGATCCCGATCGTCGTCCCGCCGGGCGTGGGCGAGGCCAAGGTCACCTCGGTGGTCAACGGCCAGCGCACCGAGCGCATGCTCGACCTTCAGGTGCCCGCCGGCAAGCGGGTGGTCTTCTTCCCCACCGCCGCGGGCCTGCCGGCCGACGCCACCCTGAGCATCCCGGTGCGGGTCTTCGTGGCCCGCGCCGACGGCCAGCCCGATGAGTCCGCCCGCGTGGCCATCACCGCCGACAAGGGCTCGGTGGGCGAGGCCAAGCACGAGGGCCGCGGCGTCTACATGGCGATGTTCACCCCGCCCAACGCCGCCGCCGCCGGCGAGGTGAGCTTCAAGGCCGTCGTCGCCGACCAAAAGGGCCCGCAGGAGGACACCCTCACCGCCAAGCTCGCGCCGACCCGCCCCGGCAGCATCAGCCTCACGATGGAGCCGCCGAGCCTCGACGCCAGCACCACCGCCGTGCAGGTCTTCGCCAAGGTCAAAGACCCCGCCGGCGCCGCCTCCCCCGGCCGCAGCCTGAGCATCTCGGCCGCCGGCGCCGCCGCCGACGGGCCCACCCGTGACCTCGGGAACGGCGACTACCAGGCCAACTTCCGCGTCTCCGGCGCCGGCGGCTTGGAGGTCGTGGCCGTGGCCAGCGTGCCCTCCAACGGCAACCCGCTGAGCCGGGTGCTGGTCATCCCGCTGCGCGACACCGTCAAGACCAACGACGACTTCGTCAGCGTCGCGATCATCACCGTTGACCGCTACGGCTACCCCGTGGGCAACGTGCCGGTGGAGCTCACCGCCACCACCGGCGACGGCCGGATCCCGAACAGCGTGACCACCGACGGCACCGGCGTCGCGGTCGCGGTCTACACCTCGGGGCCCGCCGCTGGGCTCGGCACCATCCGGGCGGAGGCCAAGGGCCACGTCGGCACCGCCGCCGTCGTGCAGTCCAGCGCCGTGCTCAGCCTGCCCCCGCTGTTCCCCTCGGCCACCGTCACCGACGCCGCCCAGCTCAGCGCCTGGCGCCGCACCATGACCGCCGCCCGCGCCACCCGCGGCGGCGGCGCTGTGGCCGCCCCCGTCACCAACGCCGGTCAAGCGGGCCCGGCCGCCCGCATCAGCGCCGCCGCCACGCCCGCCCAGGCCGCCCCCGGCGCGGTCGTGGCCGTCAAGGTCAGCGTGCTGGACGCCAATGGCCGCGGCGCCACCGCCCCGGCCATCGAGGTGCTGCCGATGAGCGGCGGCACCGTCTCGGCCCCCGTCAGCCTCGGCAACGGCGAGTTCGCGGTCAACTACACGATGCCCGCCAACGCCGCCGGCGACGTCAAGCTCGCCATCAGCACCAACGGCGGCGCCATCGCCAGCATCCTGTCGATCCCGGTCGGCGGCGCGGCCCCCGTGGTCGCTTGGGGCAGCGGCGGCGCGCAGACCCCGCCGCCCGCCGAGGTCAAGGCCGCCGAGGTGGCGCCGACCCCCGAGCCGCCCAAGGAGCCCAAGGTCAAGCCCCCGGCCGGCGAGCACCCCTGGCTGCACGCCAAGGTCGGCTACAGCGGCGGCATCTACAACTACTTCGAGCAGTCCACGCTGGAGGGCGGCCCGATCTACGACGCCGACGTCAACGTGGGCAACGGCATCACCGACCCCGCCAAGACCGCCGGCTTCGACGCGGGCGCGCGGGTCTGGCTGCCGATGCTGGAGAACGTGGGCTTCGACGCCGGCTACCGGCTGACCTCGTGGAGCATCCAGATGCCCGAGGGCTTCTCGGATCCGGTCAAGGACGGCATCTCGAAGTTCCACGCCAAGGCGCTCGGCCGCTACTTCTACGACCAGGGCGAGCACCGGTTCAGCGCCGGCGGCGGCCTCGGCATCCAGACCAGCGACTTCTTGTACTTCCAGGTCGACCGCAGCACCGACCCGGCCGTCAACGACACGCTGAACTACGACCAGCTCATCACCGTCGGCCCGACCGTGGCCTTCGAGGGCAGCTACGAGCTCGGCCGGACCTTCTACGTGAACATCGGCTACGAGATGGGCTTCACCGACTTCAAGGGCCTGTTCAGCGACGCGGTGGGCGCGGAGCTCGGCTACGCGCTCAACGACAACCTGTTCGTCACCGGGAACGTGGGGCGCTTCCACCGCGCCACGCGCATCTACTACGGCGACAACAAGGACTACGTCGGCCAGCTCAACGACACCCTCCTGAGCTTCGGCCTCGGCATCGGCTACCAGTACTGAGCCCGCTGGGCAGGGGGCCCCCTCGGCTCCTTGCCCTGCGGCCCGCGCTGAAAGGACGATAGCCTCCACCACTTCAACGTGATGGAGGCTATTCTCATGGGGCCATCGCCGAGCGCGGCGGCCCGAGGGCCCGCGGCTAGGGGTTGGCCGGGCCCCGCTCGATCCGCACCTGCCGCAGCACGACGTCGGTGGTGGGGCGGTCGCGGTTGGCCGGGGCCATGGCGATCTTCTCGACCACGTCGAGGTTCTCGCAGGCGCCGAAGATGCTGTGCTTGCCGTTGAGGTGGTCGGGCTTGCTGCGGTCGGTGATGAAGAACTGGCTGCCGTTGGTGTTGGGGCCGCTGTTCGCCATCGCGAGCAGGCCGGGCTTGTCGAAGCTCAGCCCGTTGTTGACCTCGTCCACGAAGCTGTAGCCCGGGCCGCCGGTGCCGTTGCCGAGCGGATCTCCGCCCTGGATCATGAAGTTGGGGATCACCCGGTGAAAAATCGTGCCGCTGAACAGCGGCCGGCTGACCTCGACCTTGCTGACGGGGTCGGTCCAGGGGCGGCTGCCCTCGGCGAGCTGGACGAAGTTGGTGACGGTGAGCGGCGCCTTGTCGATGAACAGCGCGCACTTGACCTCGCCGAGGCTGGTGTCGAAGACCGCGCCGAGGGTCTGGCCTTCGCGCAGGCCCACCTTGGCGTAGGCCACCTCGCGGCGGGCGGCCTCGACCTGGCGCTCGAGGTCGCGGACCTTGGCAGACTCGCGCTCCACGTCTTTTTCGAGGCGGCTGCGGGTGGACTCCAGCTCGGCCACCTTGGCCTCGGCGGCCTCCTTGGCGGCGACGGTCTCGGGGTCGGGGCCGCAGGCGGTGAGGAGCAGGGCGAGGGACAATACGGACAGGACGGCCCCCGCGGCGGGGCGGCGGATCAACGCAGGCATCATGGACCTCCAGGGTGCCCCCGCCTATCCGAAGCAGCGGCGGGGCGCGGGCCGGCCCCGCGGGTCAGGATAAGCCCCCGCCCGCGCCGCCCAGCCGCGGCCCTCGACCCCGGAGCCCCGATGTCTGACCCGAGCACCCGCGCCGTCCGCGTCTACCTGCGCGCGCCCTTGTTCACCCAAAAGAGCGGCGGGCACGTCCCTGTCGGCGCGGTCATCCTCACCGGCGCCCTGCACGAGTCCTCGGGCGGGGGCCTGGAGCTCACCGTCCAGACCTACGCCGGCGACCACGGCCAGCCCCTGGAGGGCGCCGCCCGCCGCCTGCTCGTGCCCGGCGCGAAGATCGACCACGTCGAGTTTTTGGAGGGCTGAGATGCCACGCAGCGCCGACATCGCCGCCGGGATCGCGCTGCCCTTGCTCTGCGCCTGCGGCTCGGCCACGGTCACCGGCACCTTCACCACGCCCAACGGCCAGCCGATCGCCGGGGCCGCCGTCACGGTGAGCGGCCAGCCCTGCGCCGGGACCACCGACGCCAAGGGCAATTTCAGCCTGGACTGCGAGCCGGGCACCCTCAAGCTCCGCGCCGCGGCCGAGGGCTTCACCGAGGCCCAGACCACGGTGAAGGCGCCAGAGCGGCGGGCCTACAGCAGCGGCCTGCTGTTCGGCATGCCCACCCTGCCCGAGGCCGGCGTGGCCCGGGTGGAGGGCATGGCCCTGACCCGCCTCCCCCGCCACGCCTTGCGCCGCACCGTCAAGGCGGCGGCCGCCGGCGCGCTCGATCGGCGCTTCTGCCTCGACCCGGGCGCCGAGGCGCCGCTCCCGCTCAGCGAGCCCCAGCTCATCGTCGCCGAGCGCCGGCCGGAGGGCGCCACCAGCGCGCGCTGGCGCCTGCTCAAGCTCGACGGCGAGGGCTGCGCCTACCGCGACCAGCGCAACGATCGCATGCAGTGGCGCGAGACCTGGCTGGAGAAGCCGACGGTCCAAGAGCAGAGCTTCGGCGACCACCACTGGGCCGAGGCCGCGCTGGCCCCCGGCGACTGGTTCGTGGCCGACTGGAACGACTTCTTCGTGCCGATCGGCCAAGGCGAAGACCGCGACCAGTTCGGCGGCACCTGGCTCCGGGTCACCGAAGCCGCAAAATAACGTGCCTCAGCGCCTCCCCGCGCGCGCTCTTGACGAAGGCGGTCATCGGGATAGTCCGAGCTGATCCGGATGACGGCGCGAGCTGTGCCTTGTCCGTCGCTGGGGCGGCCTCCGCCCTCCCAGCGCACCAGGGAGGATGTATGGGCTTTTCGGTCGGCGACAAGGTGGTCTACCCCGGCAGCGGCGTGGGAACGATCCTGAGCGTGGAGTCGCTCGACATCGAGGGCGTCAGCGCCACCTGCTACGCCATCAAGATCCTCAACGACGGCATGACGGTGCACGTCCCGGTCAACAACGCGAGCCAGCTCGGCATCCGCGACGTGATCAGCGTCGAGCAGGTCGGGAAGGTCTACGAGGTCCTCCAGGACCGCGACGTGCCCGCCGACAACCAGACCTGGAACCGGCGCTACCGGGAGTACGTCAACAAGATGCAGACCGGCGACCCCATCGAGGTGGCCAAGGTGCTGCGCGATCTCGCCCTGCTGCGCAAAGACAAGAACCTCAGCTTCGGCGAGCGCAAGATGTACGACAAGGCCAGCAGCCTGCTCATCCAAGAGCTGGCCGAGGCCGAGAACCACCCCGAGCCCGAGGTTCGGCAGCGGGTGGAGCGCATCTTCAAGGGCACCCCGGCGGCCTGAGCAGCGGCCCGCCGCGCTCAATCGGTGCCGCATCGCAGCGTCAGGGTTAGAGACCGGCCCCCGCCGGCCCGCCCGGCACAAACGAACGCCACGACCAGGGAGCGGCAATGTCCGCCGAGACGACCAAGGCCCCCCACGGGGGGCTTCGCATTTACAGCTCGCTCAGCCGAGAGCTCACGCCGCTCGTGCCGCTCACGCCCGGCCACGTCCGCATGTACGTCTGCGGCATGACCACCTACGACTACTGCCACATCGGCCACGCCCGGGCGATGATCACCTTTGACGTGGTCTACCGGCACCTGCTCGAGCGGGGCTACGCCGTCACCTACGTCCGCAACCACACCGACGTGGACGACAAGATCATCGCGCGGGCCATCGAGAACGACGAGGACCCGCTCGCGCTCAGCCAGCGCTTCATCGAGGCCCTCGACGAAGATCTGGCGCGCCTCGGCCTGCGGGTGCCCACCGCCCAGCCCAAGGTCTCGGAGAGCATCCCCGAGATCATTGAGCTGGTGGGCAAGCTCATCGAGCGCGGCCACGCCTACGCCGCCCCCGCCCGCGAAGAGGGCCTGTCCGACGTCTACTTCGCCGTCGAGAGCTTCGAGGCCTACGGCAAGCTCAGCGGCAAGCGCCTCGCCGACCTGCGGGCCGGGGAGCGGGTGGACGTGGACAGCCGCAAGCGCCACCCCGGCGACTTCGCGCTGTGGAAGGCCGCCAAGCCCGGCGAGGTGTCCTGGGAGAGCCCCTGGGGTGCCGGCCGCCCCGGCTGGCACATCGAGTGCTCGGCCATGAGCATGGCGGCGCTCGGCGAGGGCTTCGACATTCACGGCGGGGGCATCGATCTCATCTTCCCCCACCACGAGAACGAGATCGCGCAGAGCGAGTGCGGCACCGGCCACGCCCCCTACGCCAAGGTCTGGATGCACAACGGGCACCTGACCATGGGCGAGGCCAAGATGTCCAAAAGCCTCGGCAACATCGTGCGGATCCGCGACATCCTCGACGCGGTGCCGGCCGAGGCCCTGCGCCTGCTCTACCTAGAGGCCCACTACCGCGGTCCCCTGCCCTGGTCGTCGGACCGCCTCACCGACTCGATGGTCGCGCTGGATCGGCTGTACCACGCCAAAGAGCTCATCGAGGGCCTCGAGGCGCTCGGCAACGGCCCCGCGCCCGGCGACCTGCTGCGCGACCAGACCGAGGCCGTCAGCGAGCTCATCGGCCTGCTGCAGCACTTCGAGGGGCGCTTCCTCGCGGCCATGGACGACGACTTCAACACCGTCGCCGCCATCACCCTGGTGCACGAGCTGGTCCGCAGCATCAACCGCTACGGCAACAACAAGAAGCTGCTCAAGAAGGCCCACAGCCTCGCGGCCCCGGCCCAGTCGGCCTTCGCGATGGTCGGGCGGGTGCTCGGCATCGGCGGCGGCACCAGCGAGCAGTGGTTCCGCGAGGTGCGGGTGCGGCGCTTGGCGGCCATCGGCAAGACCGAGGCCGAGATCCAGTCGCTCATCGACGAGCGCCTCGGCGCCCGCGCCGCCAAAGACTGGGCCCGCGCCGACGAGCTGCGCCTCACCCTCGACGGCCTCGGCGTCGTGCTGATGGACGGCCCCGAGGGCACCCGCTGGCGCATGCGCGTCGAGTAAGGCCCAGCCCAAAAGGCAGAGGGGCCGGCTGGGATTGACGTGCAGCACGTCATCCTCAGCCGGCCCTTCGCTGGTTCCCGACCACGCGGGGCCGAGGCCCCGGCGGCTACTTCACGCTACTTCACCATGATCTGCGCGCAGTAGACCTTGGTGTCGTCGGGCTTGCCGGGGCAGGCCACGGTGCTCTGAAGGCCGAGCACATCGCCTTCGCCGGTGGCCGAGGGATCGTTGAAGGTGTGGGCGACGTGCCACTCGAGGCGGCTGCCGGCGGGACCGGCGACCTCGGTGGGGCTGAGGCCGCTGGCCAGGGGCTTGCCGGCCAGCCAGGTGCGGTAGCTGTAGGTGCAGCCCTCGGCCTTGGTCTGCATGGCGGGGTCGAGCAGGTAGTAGTGCACCGTGCTGCCCGGCGGGTGGACGATCACCGGCTGCACCTTGGTGAGGTCGGCGGGGAAGCCCTCGGCGCCCTGGGGCACGAGCATCGTCGTGTCCTTGCACTCGTCCCACAGCAGCTCGCCGAGGGTGTTCTTGACGAAGCTGTTGGTGCCGACGGGGTTGGTGTCCTCGACCCGCTTGCCGTCGTAGATGGTCATGTAGGCGTCGGTCAGGCGCAGGTTGCACTCGCGCTCGTTGACCTTGAGGTAGATGATCCCGCGCAGCTTGTTGCCCAAGTTGTTGTTGTTGAACTCGAACTTCTTCCAGTCCGGGCCGCCCTTGAACTTGGCGATGTTCTCGTTGGCGAGCTTCATGCCCTCCTCGATCTCGGCGTCGGTGAGGTCGGGGGCGATGGCGCGGAGGGTCTCGGGCGTACACTCGGCTTTGCCGGCCACCAGCGCCTGGCAGTAGTCCTTGGCCTTGGTGGGCTCCAGGCAGCGCAGGCCGCCGCCGTGGGGCGCGCAGTCGTAGGTGTACATGGCGCCGACCGACATCACGTTGTACTTGGCCCGGAGCTTTCCGCCCTCATCGAAGAGCTTGAGGCGGGCCGCGTGGTCGGGCACCTCGGTCTTGTCGGGGTTGATCTTCTTGATGACCCACTCGGTGCCGGCGAGGCCCTCGAGCTTGACATCGCAGGGCCCGGCGGCCTTGCTGCCCACCGACAGCTTGGCGGGCTTCTCTTCGCAGCCCGTGAGGCTGAGCAGCAGCGAGGCCGCCGCGAGCACAAGGGGCCGCGCCCCGCCGTTGCACCGTCCAAGCATTCCGACCTCCTGGGCGCGATCCGGCGCGCCAAAAAACGTCCCGCGGCTGCGCGGTCGGGCGACCTTAGCACAGGGCCTGGGACGAAGGGGGACCGGGCCGCGGTCGGGGCCGGGATAGGGGCGCGGCCGGAGGACCGATGCCCACGACCCGCTTGCTGTTCGCCAGCCACAACGCCCACAAGGCCGCCGAGGTCGCGCAGATCCTGGACGGCACCGACGTCGAGGTGCTGCCCCTCTCCGCCGTCGGCGCGCTGCCCGAGGCCCCCGAAGACCACGACAACTTCGCCGACAATGCCCTGCAGAAGGCCCGCTTCATCTTTGAGCGCACCGGCATGCCCTGCGTGGCGGACGACTCGGGCCTCGAGGTCCGGGCGCTGGGCGGCGCGCCGGGGGTGCACAGCAAGCGCTTCTCGCCGGAGGGCACGGCCGAGGCCAACAACGCCCTGCTGCTCGCCCGCCTCGAGGGCGTCACTGATCGGCGCGCCTGGTTTCGCTGCGCGCTGGCGGTGGTCGGGCCGCTGCGGCCCGGCGGCCCGGTGGTCGAGGGGGTGGTCGAGGGGCTCTGCGAAGGAGAGATCGCCCAAAGCCCAAGCGGGAGCGGCGGTTTCGGCTACGACCCGCTGTTCTTGCCCGACGAGACCCCCGGCCGCAGCATGGCGGAGCTGCGACCCGAAGAGAAGAACGGCATCAGCCACCGGGGCCGCGCCTTCGCCGCCCTGCCCGAGCTGCTCGCCCAGCTCCGATCGGTCGGCCTCTAAAGCCGCCGCGCCGGCCCGACGCAGGCCCGCCGAGCCGCCACCCCACCCGCGGGCCCCGCGCCCCACCGAGGCACCATGACCCTGCGAATGATCCGACTGACCCACGCCCTCCCCTTCCTTGTACTGCCCCTGCTCATGGGCTGCGCGGACAAGGCCGAAGATGGCGCGCTGGACGAAGAAGAGCAGGCCTTGGGCGAGGCCCTGTGGGGCGAGATCGACGGCTACGAGGCCTGGACCCAGCTCGACCCCTGGGTGGGCGAGCAGGCCTCGGCCGACGGCACCCACGGCGCCACCGTGCAGATCTGGCTCAACGACGCGGCCGCCGCCCTCATCACCGCCGCCGCCGGGGGCGACATGCCCGACGGCGCCGCCATCGTGAAGGAGGGCTACGACGACAATGGCGAGCTGCAGGCCATCACCGCCATGCTCAAAGAGGGCGGCGGCTGGTCCTGGGGCCGGTTCGACGCCGAGGGCGCGGTCAGCAGCGCCGGCGACAGCGCCGAGGCCAGCTGCGCCGGCTGCCACAGCTCCGGCCAAGACAGCCTGCGGGCCTTCACCTGGTAAACACGCTGGGTTGGCGTGCTGAACGTCAATCTCACCCAGCCGCCGCTCAGCGCGCTTGGTTGCAGGCGCCCTGGGCCGTGGCCTCGACCGCGACGACCACCCGGGTGGTGAGCGCGGTGTCGTCCACCGGGGCGCTGCCGGTGGCCTCGGCCCGAAAGCGCAGGCCGCCGGCGACCACGTGCTCGACCAGCTCGGCCCCGTCGAGCTGCAGCGCGATCTCGGTCTGGCCGGGCGCAAACCCTTCGCC
Source organism: Deltaproteobacteria bacterium (assembly GCA_947462115.1). GTDB lineage: Bacteria > Myxococcota_A > UBA796 > UBA796 > UBA2385 > JAEUKK01. The sequence continues at coordinate 9,915 of CANHON010000142.1, forward strand.
GCTCGCCACCCGCACCTCGTCCACGCCGTCGGCCGACACGTAGACGTCGAGGCGCTCGACGAAGGCGAGATCGGGCTCGGCCTGCAGCTCGAAGGCGATGAGCTGCACGTGCCTGAGGTCGCCCGGCGCCACGCCCTGATCTTCCAGCTCGCCGTCGATCGAGGTCTGAAAGTCGTCGAGGCCGGTGAAGTCGAGCGCGCCGAGCACCTCGCCGAGCAGGCCGGCGCCCTCGATGGTGCTCTCGTCCTCCTGCTCCACCTCGAAGCGGAGCAGGCCACAGCCAAGCAAGATCAAGGGGATCAGCGCGGCGAGCGCCGAGGGGCGGAGGCGGTGGCGCATGCGGTGCTCCTCGGGCGGACAGCGCCCGCGTGGCGCTCAGCCCAGGCTACCCGCCACCAGCACCGCGCGCACCGGGCTCGCGTCGGCGCCCTCGATGGCGAGGGGCAGCGCCACCAGCGTGTAGAGGCCGGGCGGCGGCCCGTCGAGCAGCAGGCCCTCGAGCACCGACAGGTCGCGGGCCAGCACCGCCTGGTGCGAGGCCAAGGCGCGGTCGTTCTGCAGGTCGATGCTCGGCGTGTCGATGCCCACCAAAATAACGCCGCAGTCGGCCAAGTGGTGCACCAGCTCCGGCGAGAGGGC
>CANHON010000143.1 GCA_947462115.1 Deltaproteobacteria bacterium
CCACCCCCCGCCGCCGCAGCGCCAGGGCCAAAGCGCGCAGCCCGCGGGCGTCGGGATCGGCGGCCGCGGGGCCCGACCACACCCGCCACGCGCCGCGCCCCCACGCCAGCGCCCGCGGCGGGCCCGGCGGCGGCGCCGTGGAGTCGAGGGGGCGCAGCTGCGGCGGCCCCAGAGCGCCCGCGGGGCTGGCGCCCGGCCCCACCGACAACAGCAGGCGCGGGCCCGCCAAGGCGCGGGCCTCGAGCGCGAGGATCGCGGCAGGGGCGGCGGTCAGGACGTCGGCCGCCGGGGCCTCGGGCGCGCCCAGCGCGGGCCGGGCGTAGGGGTGGGCCTCGCCGAGGGCGGCCCGTCGCAGCGCGCCGATCAGCCGCTGCTCGTCGGTTTGGGCGCGGGCCTCCTCCAGGATCACCGCGCGCTCCTGGGCCAGCGCCGCGGCCGACACCGGCGCGCCGAGGGGGGACAGCAGCGCCTCGACGCCGGCCGGCTCCGCGTCGGCCCCGACGCTGAGGCCGAGGCTCCAGCCGTCGTGCTCGGTCCAGGCCCGCCCCGGGAGCGCGCCCCGCGGCGCCTCAGCCCGCAGGTGCTCGACGAGGTGCACCAAGCCGAGCTCGCCCGTGCCCTCGATGGCGGCGCCGTGGGCGAAGCTGAGCCGCAGGGCGCGCGGCCCCGCGGCCCCGCCCCACCGGACCGGGGTGGGCTCGGCCGCCACCGCGCCGGCGCCGAGCGCGAGGCCCAAGGCGAGGCCCGCAAGCCCCCAGGCCCGCCGCAGACCGGGCGCCCGAGCGCGGCCCCCGCGGAGCCCTTGGCGCAGACCCGAGTTCATCGTGTTGTTCTGCCCTCGAACTGAGCCAATCCGTCGGCGGACCCGGTGCCGAAGTGCCGGGCGGTCGGATAACCCGTCCGCCCCTCAGGGCGGGGGCGCCCCGAGGCCAGGCCCGGCGGCCGCGCTCCGCCATCGGAACCAGCGAGATGGATGATCTTGTCGAGCTGCTCAAGGCAGGCCGCGTGCAGGAGTTCAACGAGCGCCGCAAGAAGCGCGGCGCCCCGGACCTCTTCGCCGCCGACCTCGCTGGCGCGCAGATCCCCGAAGCCGACCTCACCGGCGCCAACCTCGAGAAGGCGGACCTCACCGACGCCGACCTCACCGACGCCAACCTCTACCGGGCCAACCTCAACGGCGCCGACCTCACCAACACCAAGCTCGAAGGGGTGATGGCGGCGCAGTCGCGGTGGCGCGAGGCGATGCTGGAGGGCTGCGACTTCACCGAGGCCGACCTCAACGGGGCCGACTTCTCCGACGCCCAGCTCATCGAGTGCAACCTGCAGGACGCCAACCTCACCGGGGCGAAGGCCAAGCGCGCCCGCTTCGATGACTGCAAGCTGCACGGCGCCAACTTCACCGAGGCCAAGCTCGGCGGGGCCGACCTCTCCGGCAGCTTCTTGGGCGACGCCATCTTCCGCGAGGCCAGCCTCGCCGGGGCGAACCTCTCGGGCGCGGTGGCGATGGGCGCCAACTTCACCGACGCCAAGATGCGCGAGGCGAACCTCAGCGAGGCCACCCTCGACGCGGCGGTGTTCACCGGCGCCGATCTCACCGGGGCGGATCTGACGGACGCCACCGTCGATGACGCCGACTTCACCCGCGCCGACCTGTCGGAGGCCAAGCTGGGCGGGGTCGACCTGCGCACCGCCAAGCTGCGCGACGCGCTGGTGCCGCCGGAGCTGCTGCTGCTGGCCATGGGCGAGATCCCAGAGCACGACGGCGGTCCCATCGAGCAGCCCACCGTGGCCGCCAACGGCGAGCTCATCGGCCTGCTGTGGGCCGACAGCTCGGGCGGCGACCGCACCTTCCTCCGCATCGGCGTCATCCGGCCCGGGAGCCCCGGCTTCGTCGGCGCGCCCGCCCTGCCGATCCCCCCGGCCCTGGTCCGCGAGCGCTGCTTGTCGGCCGACGGCGATGGCTTCTCCGCCGTTCTTTTCGTCGAGCGGCCAGGCGGCGTCGTGGCCATGCGCGCCCGGGTGAGCGCCGCCGGCGCGCTGCTGTCGGTGCTCCCGGTGGCCCTGCCCTACGCCCCGAGCGGCGCGCCCATCCTCCGCCGCGAGGGCGCGGACCTGCTGCTCTACGGCGTGGTGCGCGAGGGCCCTGGCGTCGCGGTGCACCGGCTCGGCGAGACCGGCGAGCCCGAAGCCCAGCACATCGGCCGCATGATGACCGTGCGCAGCTTCGTCTCCGACCACCACCCGATGCTCGTGACCAAGGGCGGCACGGTGGTGAGCCTGAGCGCCCAGGGCCTCACGGCGCCGCTGAGCGTGCCGGCCGACTTCCCCGGCCGCCGGGGCGCGGTGGCGCCGATGCCCGACGGCAGCACCCAGCTCCTGTGGTTGGAGGCCGGCCAGCCGGGCATCCAGTCGATGGTGGTGGGCGCTGGGGTCGCCGACGAGCCCGAGCGGCTGCTCCGCAAGATCCCCTGCATGCACCTCGACGCCGCCGCGACCGGCGCGGGCGCCTACGCCGCCTTCTCGCGGCCCGGCACCGAGCCCCGCTCGCTCCTCGTGTTCTCGATGCGGCTGAGCGACCCGAAGCCGGTGCTCGCCGCCGAGCGCCCGGGACGGAAGGTCACCGGCCTGCACCTGCCGTCCCAAGGCCGGGGCGCCCCCCTCGTGGTCTGCTGGGACGACGGCGTGGTCGAGGTGATCGAGCTGAGCGGAGCCCAGCCCCAGCCCCGCTGGCGCAGCTGAGGGCCCGGCGCTGAGGCCGGGGGCCACGACCCTCCCCGGGGGGTCGGCCCCTTGCGATTGGCGTCCAGCCGGAGCTTTTCGGCGAGCGCCTGTGGCTCAGAGGCCGAGCAGGGCCATCGCCCGCCGCAGGCGGCCGAGCTCGGGCTCCGCCGCCGCGCCGAGCAGGTCGGCGGCCTCGTCCATCTGGCGCTGGGCCCGTCGGGCTTTTCCGGCCCCGATGTTCAAGGCGGCGAGGGCGAGCAGGGCCTCGGCGTAGCCGGGATCGGCCTCGGCCGACTCGTCGAGGGCGTCCTGAAGGCCGCGAAGGGCGCTGCCCGCGTCTCCACGGCGCTCCAAAATGGCGGCCAGCGCGCGCTCCCCGTGCAGGGTGCGGTCCCGCTTGGCCGCGGCCTCGGCGGCGTCGAGGGCGCCGACCAGCAGGAGCGCGAAGGCGTCCTCCACCGCCGGGGGCAGCGGGCGGGCCGCGGGCGCCGGCCGAGGGGCGCTGGCCGAGGGCGCCGAAGACACCGTAGGCGGGCCCAGCACGTCGGCGAACAGGTCGGCGGCGAGATCGGGGGCGGCCGCCGCGGGCGCCGGCTCATCGAGGAAGCTCCAGCTCGCGTCCTCATCGGCGCCGCCGGTGGGCGGGTCGTCCTCGGCCTCGAGGCCGTCGTCGGTCGGCCAGCCACCGTCGTCTTGGGCGTCCCCGTCCCCCTCGTCCTCCAGCCCGTCTTCGTCGAGCTCCTCGACCATGCCCTCGTCCAGGGCGTCGTCGTCGAGCAGCTCGTCCTCGTCCCCGCCGCCGGTAGGCTCGTCTTCGAGCAGCTCGTCGTCGTCCGCTGGGGGCGGCGTGGCAGGGCGCGACGGGAGGCCGAGCGCGTCTCGGCCCTCCAGCACGCTGATCCGGACGCCGATCTGCTCGATGGCCTCGGGCTTGCTCGGGTTGAGCGACCGCAGCACCTGCGCCGCGCCCTTGCCGTCCCCGACCTCGGCGCGCAGCTCGGCGAGCAGCACGAGCAGGCTCAGCGCGCGGGAGCCCGTGCGCTCCACCTCCACCCGCGCCCGCTCCGCGAAGCCGTACTGGGCCAGGGTGCGCGCCCGGGCCCAGACCGCCAGCTCCGTGGGGCTGGTGGGCTCGGCCCAGGCCTGATCGGTGAGGCGCAAGGCGGCCCGCTCGGCGAGGCGCTGGGCCTCCGCCAGCTCCGCCAGCACGGCGGGGTCGGTCTCGCCGGCCTCCGCGGCGCGGCGCAGCGCGGCGGCCCGACCCTCGGGATCGCCCTCCCGGTGGGCCACCCGCGCCACCTCCCGCCACACCGACCGCGCCTTGTCCTTGGCGCCCAGCCCGTCGAGGGCCTCGCCGAGGCTGCGGAGCACCCCGAGGGCCTCCGGGGCTTGCTGAAGGGCGCGCTGGAGGTGCTTGAGCGCGAGCTCGTACTCGCCCATGGCGTTGCGGGCGTCGGCGGCCTCCGACAGCGACTCCAGATCATCGGGCCGGCGGCGCAGCGCTTGTTCGGCGAAGCGCGCCCGGTCTTCGATGCGACCGAGGCGGCGCGCCTCTTGGGCGAGCTTGCGCCACTCTTTGCTGGAGCGCTCGCCCCAGTTGGCGGCCTCGCACAGCTCGGCGAGGCGCACCTTGAGCGGCATGTCACCCGGATCGAGCCGGATCAGCTTCTCCACGACCTCGACCGCTTGGTCGGGCCGGGTGCGCGCCAACATCTCGACGGCCTTGGTCCAGCTCGCCTTGGCGTCCTGGGGCAAGGAGGCCGCGCCGTAGCAGTCGCCCATCTCGACGTAGAGGGCCGCCTCGTCGGGCTTCAGGCGGATCACCTGCTTGTAGACCCCGATCGCCATGCGGTCCTTGCCGCCGGCCCGGAGCTGCTTCGCGATCTCCCGGAGGTGCTTCTCGGCCTCGGGGTTTCGAGACAGCTTTAGATACAGATCCGCCACTTGCTGACGCAAGCGGAGGTCCCGGGGCTCGGCCTTGAGCAGCGTGACGTAGCGCTCGAGGGCCTTCTCGTTCTGACCCTTCGAGATGAACTGAAGGGCCTCCTGCTCGAGGCGCTGGCGGTCAATCGACACCTAAGGCTCCCTCTGGTCAGCGCTGCGCGGCCCCCGAGGCTCCCCCACCGGGATCGCCGCTCAGGGCGCGCCCCTCAGGGCTCGCGGCCCGCCAACCACTGATCGATCGTGCGGGTGTGAAAGTCAACGGCGGCAAAGCAGGGATCAGCGACCAGCAGCCGCTGAAGGGGCAGCGTGGTGGCGATCCCCTCGACCACGAACTCGTCCATGGCCCACCGCAAGCGCGCGATGGCCCGCTCGCGGTCGGGCGCCGTGACGATGAGCTTGGCCACCAGCGAGTCGTAGTAGGGCTGCACCACGGCCTGCTCGTGCACCGCAGCGTCGATGCGGACGCCGGGGCCGCCGGGCGCGTGGTAGCCGGTGATGCGGCCGGGAGAGGGGCGGAAGGTCCAGGGATCTTCGGCGTTGACCCGCACCTCGATGCTGTGGCCGCGGACCACCACCTCGTCTTGGCGCATCGGCAGCGGATCTCCGGCGGCGAGCCGGATCTGGAGCTGCACGAGATCGACGCCGGTGACCTGCTCGGTGACCGTGTGCTCGACCTGGATGCGGGGGTTCACTTCGAGGAAGAAGAATTCGTCGCCTTGGACCAAGAACTCGCAGGTGCCGACGGTGGTGTAGCCGGTGGACTTGACCAGCTGCACCGCAGCCGACCGGATGGCGTCGCGCAGCGCAGGCGCCAAGTTGGCCGCCGGCGCCTCCTCGATGATCTTCTGGTGGCGCCGCTGCAGCGAGCAGTCGCGCTCGCCGAGGTGAATGGCGCCGCCGAACCGGTCGCCGGCCACCTGGATCTCGATGTGCCGCGGGCTCGGCAAGAACCGCTCGATGAACACCGCCCCGTCGGAGAAGGCCGCCTCGGCCTCGGCGGTGGTGATGGAGAAGACCCGGCGCAGGGACGCTTCGTCCTCGGCCACCCGCATGCCCTTGCCGCCGCCGCCGAAGGCCGCCTTGAGCAGCACGGGGTAGCCCACCACCGCGGCGATCTGGCAGGCCTCCTCTACGTCCGCCACCGCCCCGCCGCTGCCGAGGAGCAGGGGCACGCCCGCGGCCCGCGCCGCGTCCTTGGCCGAGAGCTTGTCGCCGAAGGTGCCGAGCAGCTCGGGCGAAGGGCCGATGAAGGTCATGCCGTGGGCGGCGACCGCCTTGGCGAAGGCGATGTTCTCGGCCAAAAAGCCGTAGCCAGGGTGCACCGCGTCGGCGCCGGTGATGTCGGCGGCGCTGATGACGTTTGGGATGTGCAGGTAGCTGTCGCGGGCCTGGGGCGGCCCTACGCACACCGCCTCATCGGCGAAGCGCACGTGCAGCGCGCTGCGATCGGCCTCGGAGTAGACCGCCACCGTGCGGATGCCGAGCTCGCGGCAGGCGCGGATGACCCGCAGCGCGATCTCGCCGCGGTTCGCGATGAGCATCTTTTGAAAGGGGGGCTTGCTCACGGGCGGCCCTCAGGCGGGGCGGACGCGGAAGAGCGCCTGCCCGAACTGGACCGGCTGGCCGTTGTCCACCAAAATCTCCTCGATCACGCCAGCCACGTCGCTCTCGAGCTCGTTCATGAGCTTCATGGCCTCGATGATGCACAGCGGCTGGCCGACCGAGACCCGGTCCCCGACCGACGCGAAGGGCGGCGAGCCGGGCTTGGCCGCCCGGTAGAAGGTGCCCACCATCGGCGACTTGACGACGGCGCCCGAGGGCGCGGCGACCGCGGCCGGCCCGGCGCTGCCCGCGGCCACCGGGGCGGCCGACACCACCGGCGCGAGGGCCACGCCCGCGGGGTGGAAGCGCACCGCGAGCTTGATCTCAGCGTCTTCGAACTCGATCTCGCCCACCCGGTGCTTGCGCATCACCCGGATCAGCTCTTCAATCTGCACAAGGTCCATGATCCCCTCGGGCCGCAGCGGGCGGCAGACGGCGGCGACTATCCGGCCCCAGGCCCCGGCGCCGCCGCGGCGCGCAGGTGCGCCACGAGGCCGCGCAGGCCCATGAGGTATCCCTCTGGCCCAAAGCCGAGGATGCAGCCCACGGCTACGTCCGAGAACAAGCTGGTGCGGCGGAAGGGCTCCCGCCGGTGCACATTGCTCAGGTGCACCTCGACAAAGGGCAGCTCCACGCCGATCAGCGCGTCTCGGAGGCTGACGGAGCTGTGGGTCAGGCCGCCCGGGTTGACCAGCGCGCCCGCGGCCCAAGCGCCGGCCTCCTGCACCCAGTCGATGAGCTGCCCCTCGTGGTTGCTCTGGCGGTGCACCAAGGCCACGCCCAGCGCCTCCGCCAGCGCATCCAGGTCGGCGGACAGGGCGTCGAGGCTGCGGGCGCCGTAGTGCTGGGGCTCGCGACGGCCGAGCAGGTTGAGGTTTGGCCCCTGCAAGATCAGCAGCTTCACGCGGGACTTCGGGCGTCGATCACGCGGAGCAGGCGACGGAGCGCAGCGGCGGCCCCCGGACCGGGCGGCGGGCGCGGGGTCGGCGCGAGGGCGGCGGGCGCGTGGCGGAGGTTCCGCGGCCGCAGGGCAGAGGCGTCGCTGGCGCCCATCGAGCCGCGCAGCTCGGCCCACAGGCGGGCCGCGGCCTCCCGGGTCCCGCTGCGAATGACGCGCTTGACGATGTCTTCGGTGAGGAAGGGGTCGGTGATCTCGTCCAGCGAGCCGCCCGGCAGCGAGCAGATGGCCTCCAGCTCGTCGAGGTTGGAGATGCCGAAGGCCTCCTCCTCCTCGATGCGGGCGCGCTGGCGATCGAGCCACTCCCGGGTGGCGCCGAGCAGCTCGGCGTCGCTGAGGGCCGCGCGGGCGTCGAGCAGGCGGCCGGAGACCGTGAGCAGCTCGATGTAGCTCTCACTCAGCGCGAAGTTTCCGCGGTCCTTGGGGTAGAGCTCGTCTAGCAGGGCCAGGGCGGCCTCGGTCGCGCCGGCGTCGGCGAGGGTGCGGGCCCGCACGAGCCCCGCGCCCTTGTGCCCAGGGTGCTCCAGCAGGCCCTGATCGAGCGCGGCGTGGGCCTCGTCGAAGCGCCCGGCGCGGCGCAGGGCGTCGGCGAGCTGAACAAAACGGAGCGACCGGGGATCGGCGCGGAGCTCGCGGCTGTACCGCAGGATCTCGTCGGTCAGCTCGACCACCTCAGCCCCCGATCGTCTGCACCGCGAGGCTGACGCTGTGCACGCGGATCGAGAACAGCACGCTCAGATCGCCCTGGGCCGCGTCGGCCTCTTCCGACTCGTAGGGCATCTGGTCGATGAACATGAAGACCCGGGCGATGCCCATGCCGTCGGTGGCGAGCTTGGCGTAGTTGGGCTGGTAGCCGCCGGCGTCGGCGTACTCGTCGGCGAACTGGTAGAAGCTGTCGGTCTCCTGGTCATAGTACCAAGCGCACCACTCGTTCTCCGAGGCGTCGCGCACGCCCTCGTCGTTGTAGCAGTCGTCGGCCTGGGCCGCGGCCACGTCATCGGGGGCCTCGGGGAAGTCCACGTACTGGACGGCGGCCTCGGGCAACAAGAAGATGCCGGCGCCGGGCGTGTTGGCCTCGACCAGGGTGTTCTCCAGGGGCGTGCCCGTGGGGCCGAGCACCGTCGCGTCCACGATGATGACGTTGCCCACGTTGTCTTCGGACCGGTAGACCGGCGAGGTGGCGATCTCGACGGTGGCGGGGTTCACCGAGACCACGGAGCCGGCCGGCGCGTAGAGGGGCTCCTTCATGCAGCCCGAGGCGAAGGCGGCCGCAATCAGGGCGCTGAGGGGAAGCGACGTGCGCATGGGTCCTCCGGGGACGAAGCGAGCTCCGCGAGCTCACGAAGGGCGGCCGCATCCAGCGAGACGAGGGCTGGCCGCCCGTCCGCCGCGATGATGGGGAGCGCGAGCGTAGCACGGGCGCGCTTCTTGTCGACCAGCATCAACTGAAACAACGTGTCAGTGGGTATTGTCGCATCAAACTCGGGCAGGTCCAGCGCGGCGCCCAGCGCCTGGACCGCGCGCGGGAGGCTGGGCGCGCCGAGGCCGCGGTCGGCGGCGAACCGGGCCTCGATCTGCAGGCCCCAGTAGACGCAGATCCCGTGGGGCACGCTGCCTTCGAGGGCGGCCTCGATGGCGTGGCCCGCGGTGTGGCCGAGGTTGAGGATCGCGCGCAGGCCCCCCTCCCGCTCGTCAGCCGCGACGATGGAGGCCTTGTAGCGGATGTTCTCGCCGATCAGCGCCGCCCAGGCCCCGCGCTCGCCCCGCGCCAGCGCCGGCGCCGACCGCTCCAGCCGGTCCACCGCCTCGGGCCCCTGCAGCAGCGCGTGCTTGATCACCTCGCCGAGGCCGCTCTGGAGCTGCTCCGCCGGCAGGCTCGCCAAGCAGCCGAGCGCCGCGTACACCAAGGAGGGCTGGTGAAAGGCGCCGATGAGGTTCTTCCCGAGCGCGCTGTTGATCCCGACCTTGCCGCCGACCGAGCTGTCCACCATCGCGAGCAGGCTCGTGGGCACGCCCACCAAGGGCACCCCCCGGTTGGCGCTGGCGGCCACAAAGCCGGCCAGATCGCCGGTCACGCCGCCGCCCAGGGCGATCACCGGCGCGCCGCGCCGCAGGCCCGCGCCGAGCGCCGCCTCCACCAGCGCGGCCCAGACCCCGAGCTGCTTGGCCGGCTCCCCATCGGGGTGCCCGAGCGGGATGGCCTCCACCCCCGCGCCGGACAAGGAGCCGAGGACCTCCGGGCCAAAGCGCTCCAGCAACGGCGCGCTGCCGATGAGCACGGCGGGGCCGGGGCCGAGCGCGCGCACCACCGCGGGCCCGAGCCCGTCGAAGCCGCCAGCGATCACCACCGGGTAGCTCCGCGCGCCGAGATCGACGGTGATGACGTCCATCGCGTCGTTCCCGTCGTTCAGCTCAGCCAATGGCCACCCCCGGTGCGCCCGGACGAGCCACGACCTCGAGCAGGGCGGTGCGCGCCGCGGACGCGGAGAGCCCCGACAGATCGATCCGCTCGCCGAGCCGCGCCTCGAGGGGAGCGCGCCGGACGAACCGCGCCTCGGCCTCGGCCTGCAGCGGCCGACCGGGACCGGCCCCGAGCCGAGGGCTGAGCTCAGCGAAGGGGGCCCAGAGCATCAGAAGCCGGGCCCGCGCGCTGACCTGCTCCGGGGCGCCGGGGCTGTGCAGGGCGCCGCCGCCGAGCGCGAGCACGAAGCGCGGCCCGGCCAGCGCCTCGGTCAAGGCCCGAAGCTCGCGGGCCCGAAAGCCTGCCTCCCCTTCTTGTTCGAAGAGCTCGGCGACGCTCCGCCCCGCGGACTGGACGACCCGCTCGTCCAGATCGACGAAGGGCAGGGCCAAGTGCGCTGCGAGCTCGCGCCCCAAGGTGGTCTTGCCCACCGCCATGGGCCCGCCCAGCGCGAGGCGCACCGCCGCTCAGCGACCGCCGGTGGTGCCCTGCGGCCGGGTCACGATGTGAGGCGTGATGAACACCAGCAGCTCGTTCCGGGAGAGCGACTCGTCGACGTTCTTGAACAGGTAGCCGAGCAGGGGCAGCTTGCTAAAGCCCGGCACGCGCCCCTGGCTGTAGCTCTCCTCGCTCGCGAAAACGCCGCCCATGACGGTAGTGTCGCCGTCGGCCACCAAGATCTCCGTGGAGACCTCTTTGGTGCGGATGGCCGGCTGGCCCTGCACGAGCTGTGAGAAGTCGGCGCGGTTGTTGGCCACCTTGACGGACAGGAAGATCTTGTTGTCCTGGGTGATGTGGGGCGTGACCTCCATCGACAGCTCGGCCGGGATGAACTGCACGCTGGTGCCGCCCGCCG
>CANHON010000144.1 GCA_947462115.1 Deltaproteobacteria bacterium
TTCCCGCTGCGCGGGCACCGCCGAGCAGGCGGTGTCGGAGGCCTGGGCGGCGCTCGCCCGCACGCCGCCGCGGCTGGCGGTCTCCGCTGCGTTGGTGGCCATCGACGCGGCCGCGGCCCTGCACCGGGTAGCTGATCCGGCGCTGATGGACGCCCTCGATGAGGCCTTCGAGCGCTGCGCCCAGCCAGACTTCGACGGGCTGCGCTTGGTCGTGCTCCACCTGAGGCGCAGCGCGGTCGGCGTCCGGGGGGCCCAGCGGGGCGATCCGCTGCTCGGCTTGATCGGGGGCCTGAGCGCAGGGGTGCCCGACCCCGCCGCCTTCGCGCGCCGCTGGGCCTGAGCGCGGCGCGCGGGGCGCTCGCGACCGACGACCTCCGGTTCGATTGGAATTATCGCGGGCCGTTGGCTCCACTGCACCGCATGCGCTATCCTCGGGGCAGGAGGCGGCAGCCTTGGCACTGACCACTGCGCCAGATGCGACTGCGGCGCCCGCGCGCGTGCTCGCCCCCGATCTGGCGGGCGCGGAGCCGGCGCCTGTGGCGGAGGGCACGGCCCTCGAGCTCGGCGAACAGACCCTCCTGCCCGGTGATCCCATCGGGCCCTACACCTTGCTCCGCCGGGTGGCCTCGGGCGGGATGGCCCATGTGGCCTTGGTCTTGGACGCCGAGGGGCGGGAGGTCGCCATCAAGGTGCTCAAGTCCAGCCGGATGGGCACGGGCTTGTTGCGCTTCAAGCGGGAGTTTCGCGCGCTCTCCCGCCTCCGCCACGAGAACATCATCCGGGTGGATGACTACGGCGATGTGGGCGGGCACCCCTACTTTGCGATGGAGTACGTCGAGGGCCGCGACCTCCACCAGGAGATCCGGAGCTGGAAGGGCCTGCCCCCGGCCGAGCGGTGGTCGCGGGTCGAGGACGCGCTCCAAGACATCTGCCGAGCCCTGGCCTACATCCACCGAAAAGGGCTGGTTCATCGCGATCTCAAGCCCAGCAACATCCTGCTCGACAGCCAGCAGCGCTGCAAGCTCACCGACTTCGGCATCGTCAAAGAGCTGGATCCCGACGGGGACGCTTTTGTGAGCACCACCCTCGTGGGCACCTGGGCCTATGCCTCGCCCGAGCAGCTCATGGGCGCGCCCATCGATCACCGCAGCGACCTCTACAGCCTCGGCGTGATCCTCTACGCCATGCTGACCGGGCGCCGCCCCTTCGCCGCCAAGGACATGGCGGGCTGGCTCTCGGCCCACCGGGACGTCGAGCCGATCCCCCCGGGGGCCATCGTTCCGCTCGTCCCGGGGCACCTCGCCGACATCTGCGCCCGGCTGCTCCGCAAGAAGCCCCGCGACCGCCCACAGTCAGCCCATGACGTGCTGCTGCTGCTTCAGCGCGCCGATCAAGCGCCCCCGGACGGGCTCGCCACCGATGAGCGGGACTGGGAGCCGCCCCTCGTCGGCCGGACTTTTGAGCGGGAGCTGGTGCAGGACGCGGTCTCCGCCCTCACCCGCGGCCAAGGCGGCGTGCTGCTGCTCGAAGGCCCGGAGGGCATCGGGCGCACGCGCCTGTTCCGCTTGGGCTTGCAGCAGGCGCGTCGCCTCGGTATCCCGGTCCACTCCGCCCAGATGACCGCCAGCGAGGGCGCTTTCGGCGCGCTGCTCCGCGTGGCGGAGGACATCGGCCGCGAGCTCGGCGCGGGGGTGCCGCCGGAGCTCGAGCAGGCCATCGCCGCCTTCACCAAGGGCAAGGGGCGCCTCGCCGGCGACCTGCGGTACCGCCTTTTTGACGCGGTGCGCGCTGCTCTCGAGAAGCTCCTCATCGATGGCCCCAATGTGGTGGCCTTCGACGACCTGCACCACGCGCCGGCGCCGATCGTCGCCCTGCTTGGCTACCTCTCGCGGACCTTGGTCGTTCGGGACGGGCATCCGCTGCTGATCCTCGGCACGGTACGCTCAGACGTGCCCACCCCGAGCCTGCGGGGCGTGCGCGACGGCGCCGAGCTCGGACAGGCGCCGCTCCGCATCGAGCTCGGTCCGCTGTCGCTCGGAGAGCTCCAGTCGTTGTTGCAGGATGCCCTGGGCGAAGAGGCCCCGGCGGCCCGCGAGCCCGGCCTGTCGCGGGTCTACGACCAGACCGGCGGCGTGCCGCTTTTGGTGACCGAGGCCCTGCGGGTCCTTCGAGAAAAGAGCGACCAGGAAGATGATCTCGCTGAGCTCGGCGAAGACGCCGCCACCGAGGTCGGCGATCTGGACGCGCAGCTGCCCGCCTCGGTGCGCTCGGCCGTCGCGCGGCGCTTGGGCCTCGTCGATGCCGAAGATCGGCCGCTGATCGACGCGCTGGCCGTGCACGGCCAAGAGCTGGAGATCGAGGTGCTGCTCGAGGTCTTGGCCCCCGCGGACGAAGACGAGGCCCTCGATCGGGTGGACAGCCTCGTGGAGCGCGGCATCCTCAACGAGCGGCGCCTGGGCCTGCAGGCCTACTACCAGCTCACCCAGCAGCGCATGGGCGAGGTGATCTTCCGAGATCTCCCGGCCCAGAAGCGCGCGGCCTTGCACCTCGCCCTCGGCCAAGCCCTGGCGGGCCGCGGGGTGACGACGCCGGCCCACGCCGAGGCGGTCGGCGAGCACATGCGCCGGGCCGGGGCCGCGGCGGAGGCGTGGCGCTACCTCGTCAAGGCCTCCTTCGGCCTGTTCGAGCGCAGCCTCATGGCCGAGGCCGAGGCCCTGGCAGAGCGCGCGCGGCCGCTGGAGCGGGAGGCCCGGGATGGCCTGCCTGGGGATATTTTCGCGCAGGCTCGGCTGGGCATCTTGCAGGTGCGGGGCGCCATCGCCTACAACCGCGGCCGCTGGATGGAGGCCCGGGAGACCATGATGGCCCTGCGGGGCGCCGCGATGGTGGCCGGCGACGACCGCCTCGCCGGGCGCGCGGGCCTCGACCTCGGCAGCGTGCTCCGGCGGCTCGGCTTGCACGAAGAGGCGGAGGCGGTCGTTCAATCGGTGCTCGGGGGCGCCCAGGCGGTCGGGGACGAGGCGACCGAGTGCGACGCCCTGCACCGCCTCGCGGTCTTCGCGTGGGAGACCGGCGATCTGGACGCCTGCGAGCGCCTGTCCGCCGACGGGCTCGCCCTCGCCGACGGGCCGGACCGCCGGGCGAGCCGGGCCCAGATCTTGATCGCCCTCGCCGCGGTGCAGGCCAGCCGGGGCCAGCTCGGCGCCGCCACCGGCGGCTTGGAGGAGGCCGGCGGCCTGCTCACCGAGCTGCGCAACAAGCGCTCGGGATCGGTGGTGATGGGCAACCTCGCCGAGCTGCTGGTCTGGCAGGGCCGCTACGGCGCCGCCATCGAGCGGGCCGAGGCCGGGCTGGAGCTCGCCCGGGACGCCCTGTTCCGCGAGGGCGAGGCCTTCTTGCTGCGGGTCCGGGCCTCCGCCCGCTTCCACGCTGGCCTGCTCGACTACGCCGAAGAAGACGTCAGGGCCGCTCTTGTCATCGGCGAGGAGCTCGGCGTCTCGGCCGACCTCGTGGCGGCGCGCTACGCGCTCGGTCGCCTCGCCCTGCGCCGCGGCCAAGTGGACCAAGCGGTGGAGCACCTGCGCGGCGGGCTGCGGGCCGCCCAGGAGGCTGACCCCGAGAGCTACGGCCCCACCTTGCGGGCCACCCTGGCCCACGCCCGCTGCCTGCAGGGCGAGGTCGCCGACGCCGAGCAGCTGCTGGCCGAGGTCCAGGCGATGATGGGCGCCCTGCACCTGCCGCGCCGCACCCAGGTGCTGCTGGTGATGGGCGAGGCCTGGACCGCCCTGAACCAGATCGACGCGGCCCTGGCAGTCGCGCGACAAGCGGCCTTGGTGGCCAGCAGTCGGGGCCTGCTCACCTGGGCGCTTCGGGCCCGGATGCTGCTCGCCCAGATCGGCCCGCCGGCGGAGGCCGAGCAGGCGGCGGAGGAGGCGGCGCGGCTGGCCCAGCGGATCGCCCTGGGCCTCCCTCCGGCCTTGGCGGCACGTTTTCGCGCGCAGCCCGGCGTGGGCGCCTTGTGGATGCACCTCGATGAGGTGGACGCCGAGGGCCTCGACGACCGCTGAGGCGCCGGCGCCAGGCTTCGGCCGCCCACGGGTCCCTTCTGTAGGGTCGATGGTGTTGACAAGCGCCCGACAGGGCGGCAAGTGAGCCCAAAACCGGGCGGCGCCGAGCCTCCCGAACAACGCCTGGAGACAACATGCGCCCCGCACGACCCGCCCACTCCGTCCTCCGCTTCGTGGCGGGCCTGGCCCTCGTGGTGGGCAGCGCCGCCCAGGGCCGCGCGGCCTTCGCGCAGGAGGGCGAGAGCGACGCGCCCGTCGATGATCAGGGCGGCGAAGACAAGGGCAGCGGGGGGGGCGAGGCGGGCCAGGACGCCGAAGACGCCGAAGACGCCGCGTCCGAAGATCAGGGCCCGAGCATCTGGGCGGGCCCCTACGAGCGCACGCCCTACGCCAAGCCGGCCTTCAGCGCGGTGGTCTTCGGCGATCAGGGCGCGGCCACCGTGGGCGTGGGCCTGGGCGCCCGTGCCGGCCTCCGTTACCAAAATGACCACCCTGGCGCCATCATCGTCGGCGATGCCTATGTGTCCGGCCAGTACATCGTCGGCGGTGTGCAGGGCTGGGACGTGCGGATCGGTGACATGACCGGTCCCTTCTACAAGTTCATCGGCATCGGCACCGGCCCGGAGATCGCGATCAACCAGTTCGGCTACGGCAACGTCGATCTCGGGCAGGCCTCGACGCTGCGCTGGACCCTCTCGCCCTACATCCTCACCAAGGTCTTCGACCTGTCCGTCGGCGTGGCGCCGGGCTGGTACGTCGCCGGCGAGCGCGAGAAGCTCAGCCCCGCCATGTCCGAGTACAGCCTGTTCGCCTCCACCGGCGTGAAGCTGTCCAAGGTGCGGGTCTCCGTCAACTGGAGCCGCCTCGAGCTGGCCCAGGGCCGTCAGCAGGGCTTCGGCTTCGGCTTCGGCATCTGAGCGGCCCGGTGGGTCGGCGCGCTCGGTTAGGCTGCGCCCCCGGGCACTAGGCGTCGGCGGGGGAGCACGGCATGACATCGCGGCCCGATTGGCTGAGCCAGACCTTGATGGCCGTGCTGGAGCAGCAGCCCTACCCCGTGTCCGCAGGAGAGCTGGCCTCCATCCTGGAGCTCAGCGAATCGGAGGCCGCCCGGGGCGCCGAGCGGCTGGTGATCGAAGAGCGGGTGATGGCGGTCCGCATCGACGGCCTCATCCACTTCACGCTGCCCGGGCGGCCCATCCGCCCGCCGCCGCGTCGGGCCCCGCCGTCGCCATCGGGGTGGAGCGTCCGGGGTTTTGAGGCAGAGAGGGAGCGCCCCACCGGGCGGGCCCCGGAGCGCTCGGCCGCCGATGAGATCGCGGCGCTCAAGCGGCGCTTGGCCGAGGCCGAGGCGCGGGCGGCCGTGCGCACCGGCGCCGGCTCGGACATCCGGGCGGCCGACCTGGAGCGGCGCTTGGAGATGGCGCTCCGCGAGAATGACGAGCTGCGGGTCTCTTCGCGCGCCCTCCGCGAGGAGTTGTCCAGGGTGCGCTCCGAGGGCCAAGACGTCGCCCGGGCGCTGGCCCCGCTCGTTCAGGATCTGCTGCTGCTCTGTCATCCCGATCGGCACGGCTCCAGCGAGCGCAGCACCCGCGTCACCCGCTTCTTGCTGGAGCTGCGCGGCGGCCGCTGATCCCGAGCTTCGGGCCGCCGGCCCGCTCAGGGCCCGTTGCCGCTGAGGGTGATCGCCCCGCCGACGTTGCTGGGGCCGATGGCCGCGACCAAGGCCGCCGCCGCCGCCGCGCTGAGCGCCGGGTTGCCGGTGATGGACAGGTCGCCGCTCACCCCGCTCAGGCCCCCGAGGGCCGCGACTTGAGTGAGCGCGACGTTGTCCTCGATGGAGAGCGCGGTGACCGAGCCCTGGAGGTTCGCGAGGCCGTCGAGCGCGCCGAGGCCGAGCGCCTCGATCCGGAGCGCGCCGTCGCAGCGCAGCAGGGCCGGCGCCTCGAGCGTCCGGAGGCTGGGCGCTTGGCGGAGCACGAGGCCGCCGGTGGCGCTCAGCGCCGGCAGCCGCAGGGCCAGGAGCCCCGCGGCGTCCTCCACCGAGAGCGCGCCCCCGACGCTGCTCAGCGCCTCGAGCTCCAGCACGGTGGCGGTGCCGGGGCTAAGGTTGAGCGGCCCGCCGACGGTCTCGAGGGCGGGGAAGCGCAGCGGCGCCGGGCCGACGCTGGTCACCGTCAGGGCGCCGACGGTGCTGCGCCAAGCGGGCGCGGAGAACAGCAGGAGCGGCGCGTCGAGGCGGAGCTCGGCGGCGCCGTCCACCGTGGTGAGGCTCGCGAGATCGACGCTCTCAGCGCCCTTCAGGTCGAGGACCAGGTCCCCGGAGACCGACGAGAGGGCCGGCAGGAGCAGCGCCTCCACCGGCACGGTGAGGGTGAGGCTGCGGACGCTGCTGAGGCCCTCCAGCGCGGCGTCGCGGAGGCTGGGGAGCTCCTCGACGCGGATCGACCCGCGCTCGTCGCGGAGGCTCGGCAAGGCGAGGGTGGGCAGGTCGGCCAGCTCCCGGATGACCAGCAGGTCGCTGAGGTTCGGCAGGCGGAGGGCGTTGAGGTCGAGCTCGGTCAGCAGCGGCAGGCGCTCGATCAGCAGCGCGCCCCCCGGCGCGGTGAGGGCCGGCAGGCGCAGGGCCGACAGGGCCTCGAGCCCGCTGAGCTCGGCGCCGCCGACCGTCGTGAGCGCCGTCAGGCTGAGCAGCTCCAGCGCCTCGCCCTGCACCGACAGCGGTCCGTTGACCGAGCCCAGCGCGGCCCCGACGAGCGACCGGGCGGCCGGCAGGTCGATCGACAGGCCGCCGTCCACCCGCTGCAGCCCGCCGAGGTCGAGGCCCTCGCAGGCCCCGCAGGAGATCGCGACGTCACCTTCGACGTCCAGCGCGTCACTCTCGAACAGCAGCTCCTCCAGGGCATCGCCGCCGAGCCGCAGATCACCGCCCACCCGGGCGAGGCCGGGCAGGGACAGCCCGCGGAGCAGCGGTGCGCCCTCGATGATGAGCGCGCCCTCGGTCTCTTCCAGCCCGTCGAGCTGCACCTCGGCGAGCTCGGGCAAGCTCCGCAGCACGAGCCGGTCGCCTACGGCGCGCAGCCGGGGGAGGGCGAGGCTGGAGAGGGCGGAGGCGCCCGAGGCGTTCAGCTCCCCGCCGAGCTGCTGTAGGGCGGGCAACGCGAGGTCGGAGATGTCGGGATCGGGGCTGAGGTTCCCGCCGAGCTCCTCCAGCAGCGGGGCGTCGGGCGCCCGGCTCAGGTCGCCCCCCACCGTCCGCAGGGCGGGGAGCGCGCCGTCGAAGGCGCAGTCGCCGCCGAGCTGCTCGAGGGCCGGCAGGGCGGCCTCGGACCACCCCTCGGCGGCGGTGGCGCGCAGATCGCCGTCCACCACGCGCAGCGCGTCGAGGTCGACCCGCTCGAGGGCAGCGGGGCCCCGGACGCTGAGGCTGCCTTGGACCCACCAGAGGGCCGGCAAGGAGACCGCGCTCAGCTCGGGGGCGACGAGCAGCAGGTCGCCGCGGACCTCGAGCAGGCAGTCCAGGGAGAGGTCGGGGCCCGCGCCGGCCAAGACGACGAGATCACCCTCAATGGCGTCATAATCGTCGCAGAAGGCGGCGAGGACCGACGGGTCTTCGACGAGCAGGCTGCCGGCGTAGGGCGCGACCGCCAGGGTGAGGGCGTCGGCCCCGTCGCAGTCTTGGTCGATGCCGTCGCGGGGGCGCTCAGGGGCGCCGGGGTAGACCTCGGCCGCGGCCTCGTCGCAGTCGCCGGGCTGGCGGGTGGCGCCCTCGCCGCCGGTGCAGACCAAAATACCCTCGGCACCGCCATAGCCGTCACCGTCGGCGTCGGGGTACCAAGTGGGCAGGTCTTCGGTGCCCGCCGGGATGCCCTCGTCGATCTCACCGTCGCAGTCGTTGTCTTCGCCGTCACACTGCTCGGTGGCCCCGGGCTGGCTGTCGGCGTTGAGGTCGTCGCAGTCGCCGCCGGCCGCGGTATAGCCGCGGGTGCCCTGGCAGACCTCGATGGGATCGCCCCCGCCGACGCCATCTTCGTCGATGTCCGGGTAGAGGCTGGCGGTCTCGCACCCGGAGCCCCCGTCGCCCTTGGGGTCCTCGGCGGTCCCGCAGGCCACGCTCAAGAGGACGAGCAGCGGGAGGCGCGGGCGAGCGAGGCCCAGGGGCGCGCGCGGGCGAGCGGGGGTGCGCATGGGGACTCCGGGCTCAGCCGAGGAAGGTCAGGGCGACGCGGCGCCGAAACCCGTCGGGGACGGCGTAGCGGTCGTGCAGGAAGGGGGCGAAGCCGGGGTGGTCGTCGACGCTGCCGCCGTCGCCCAGCAGCAGCACGACGAGGCCGCCGGGGCGCAACAACCGGGCAGCGTCCTCGCGGAGCACCGACTCCGGCGACTTGTAGGCCCGGCTGATCAGGCCGTCGTAGGCGCCTCGCTCGAGGTCTTCGCTGCGCATGCAGCGGGCGGTCGCGTTGGTCAAGCCCGCCGCGCCGATCACCTTCTGCAGGAAAATGGCGCGCTTCTGCCTGCTCTCAACGAGGTCTACCTGCGTGTCTGGATAGAGGCCGGCCAGGGCGATCCCGGGGAAGCCCGCGCCGCTCCCGAGGTCCGCCCAGCGGCCGGCGACGGGGAGGCCCTGCACCGAGGCGGCGGCGTCGATGAAGTGGGGCGCCGCGGGCCCCGGTCCGATGAGGTCCATGGCCTTGCGCCACTGCTCGAGCAGGGCCTCGTGGGCGCGGTTCACGGCCGCCATGCGGGCGGGGTCTTCTCGGGGGGTGCTCATGGTGGGCTCAGGGGAGGAGGGGGCAGGCCGCGCGCGAGCACGCTGATCAGCACGTCAATCGCAGCAGGGGTGACGCCCGGCAGGCGGGCAGCGGCGCCGACGGTCTCGGGGCGGACTTGGCGCAGCCGCTCGACGATCTCGTGGCTGATCCCCGGCTGGGCAAAGTCCAGCTGCGGCGGGATGTGGATGTGGTCCATCTTCCCGCGGCGCTCCGCGCGCCAGGCCTCGCGGTTCAGGTAGCCTGCGTACTTGAGGTCCGTCACCACTTGCTCTTCGACCTCCGCCGACAGGGCCGGGGTGTCGGGGCACAGCGCGCTGAGGGTGTCCCAGCCCACCTCGGGGCGGGCCAGCAGCTGCTCAAGGGTGGCGCGGTTCTTGATGGGACGGAGCCCTTCGGCCGCGAGCGCCGCTTGGCTCGGCTCATCGGGGAGCAGGGCGCGGCTGCGGCAGAAGGCGGTGGCCGCGTCGATCTGCTCCCGCTTGGCGCAGAAGCGCTCCCAGGCGGCGTCGCCGAGCAGGCCCTGCGCGCGGGCGAAGGGCATGAGGCGCCGGTCGGCGTTGTCCTCGCGCAGCAACAAGCGGTGCTCGGCCCGGCTGCTGAACATCCGATAGGGCTCGCCGCCCACGCCCCGCGTCACGAGATCGTCGATCAGCACGCCAATGTAGGCCTGGTCACGCCCCAACCGGAGCGGGGCCCCGAGGGCCGCGCTGGCCCCGGCGACGAGGCCCTGGGCGGCGGCCTCCTCGTAGCCGCTGGTGCCGTTGATCTGCCCGGCCAAGTACAGGCCAGGGTAGCCCTTGTGCTGAAGGCCGTGGTCGAGGTCTCTTGGGTCCGAGAAGTCGTACTCGACCGCGTAGCCGGCCTGCAGCAGCTCGGCGGACTCGAGGCCCGGCACCGCCTGCACGACCTCGCGCTGCAGCTCCACGGGCAGGCTGGTGCTCAAGCCGTTGATGTAGATCCGCTCCGAACGGTGGCCCTCGGGCTCCAAGAACAGCTGGTGGCGGTCCTTGTCGGCGAAGCGCACCACCTTGTCCTCAATGCTCGGGCAGTAGCGCGGTCCGCGACCGGTGATGGCGCCGCTGTGCAGCGGCGAGCGGTGCAGGGCCGCCCGGATCTTGTCGTGCACCGCCTCGGTGGTCCAGGTGATCCAGCAGTCGAGCGGGGGCAGGCGCGGGCCCGGCGGACCGAAGGAGAACCGGCCTTCGGGCTCCGTCTCCGTCTGGAGCTCGCAGCGCTCCCAGTCCACGCTTCGGTGGTGCAGCCGAGGCGGCGTCCCGGTTTTGAGGCGGCCCAAGCGCAGCCCGAGGCCCGCGAGCTGGGCGGAGAGGCGGCTCGCCGGCGCGTCGCCCACCCGCCCGCCGGGGCGCTGTTGGTCGCCACAGTGCAGCACCCCGCCCAAGAAGGTGCCGGTGGTGAGCACCACCGCGGCCCCGTAGAGCGCGCGCCCGCCGACGAGGCGGAGGCCGATGACCCGGCCGCCCTCGGTGAGCAGCGCCTCGACCTCCCCTTCGGCCAGGGAGATCCCCGGATGGCCCCAGAGCTGGGCCTGAAGGGCGGCGGGGTAATGGTCGACGCAGACCTGGGCGCGGCTGGCCTGGACCGCGAGGCCCTTGCGGGTGTTGAGGCGCCGGTGCTGCACGCAGCTCTGGTCGGCGACCACGGCCATGATGCCGCCGAGCGCGTCAA
>CANHON010000145.1 GCA_947462115.1 Deltaproteobacteria bacterium
GCCCTGGGCCGCCGTCGAGGGGCTGCCCGAGGCCGCGCCGGGGCTCCGCTGCGGGCCCCTGCCGCCCGAGGTCCAGGTCGCCCCGACCGTGCTCAGCGCCCGCATGGCCTGGGCCGAGCTGGGCGCGCTGCCCGGCCGCGGCTGGTGGCTGGCCACCCGCGCGGAGCACACCGTGGGGCGCGCGGGCTTCGCGACGGCCGCGCCCCAGTCGGGTGTTTTCCGTACGAGGGAGGCGGGGGTCGCCCGCGCGCTGCTGCTCGCCCTCCGGGAGCGCTGCGCGCCGACCGCCCCGAGCCTCACCCTGCTCGTGGCCGATGATCTCGCGCTGGAGCTCGCGCTGGTGCGGGCCGGCGCGGCCCTGTCGATGCAGACCATCCGCCTAGAGGGCCCGCTGCCCGGCGCTTCAGCCGGCGGAAGCCACGCCTGAAACGTCCTTGTTTCAGATGTTTACCCATGAGGCCCAGCGGGGCGACGGGCGGGCTTAAGCCGCAGGGGGAACCACCCCAGGCTCGGGGTCGTGGACAAAAAGCACGCTGCAGCGGAGATCATCGCAGACGGGGCTGTGGCGGAGCTCAAAGCCGGCGATGGCGGGGGTCCAGGCCCCGCTGACGCCGATGATGAGCAGCGCGCTGTTGTGGGCCCGAGCGGACAGCTCTTCAAAAGGGGCGCTGGCCGGCAGCAGCTCGACAGGGAGGCCGCCGGCACGCAGCCGGGCGCCCACCCGCGCTGCCGCGGCGCCGTGGGGCCCCTCCGTGACCAGCAGGCCCTTGTCGAAGCCGTCACGGGCCAGCAACATGCACAGGTCGGCGTCCAGCTCGCGGGCCAAGGTCTTGATCGGACCACCGAAGAGCGCCTGACCCAGCAGGGGCTGGTGCACGCCCACGAGCACGATGCGCGACTGCTGGCTGCGGGCGATGAGCGCGATGTCGCGGCCGGGGTCATCGCTCGCGAAGCTCATCGAGTGAACGGCCACCCCGCTGACGGCCAGGGCGTCGGCCAGCTTTCCGCTGAGCGCCCGCACGGCGGCCTCCTCCTCGGGCGGGGGCACCATCAGGCCCTGCTCCCGCATCGCGGTGAGGCTCAAGGCCAGCGCCTCGCCGTTCTTGGCGAGCAGCCCGCCGATCTGCGCGAGCCGCGGCAAGTTTTGCGGGCGGGCGATGCTGACCAACAGGCGGGTCGCCGCCGGCAGCGCGCCCTCGGGCACCGGCACTGGCGCGGGCACCGGGGGCGGCGCGGCGGAGGCCGGCCGCAGCACGCTGAGCAGCGGGCTGGTCATGAAGGTGGGGGCCAGGGCCATGATCACCATGGAGCCGTAGAGGCCATCGCCGAGCACCCCCATGTCGCGGCCGATGTTGAGGATGACCAGCTCCATCAGCCCGCGGGTGTTCATCAGCACGGCGAGGGTCGCGGCGTCGCGCCAGCCGAGCCCGCCGCGCGCGGCCGGCAGCAGCGTGCCGATCAGCTTGCCGCCGCTGGCGATGAGGACGATCACGATCGTCACCCCGAGCATGCGCCCGTCGAGGGCCTGCATCAGATCGATCTTGAGGCCGGTGACCGCGAAGAACACGGGTAAAAACAGCACCACCACCAGCTCTTCGATGCGGGCGGTGAGCACGTGCACGATGGCCCCCTCGCGGGGCAGGATCGAGCCCAGCAAAAAGGCGGCCAGCAGGGCATGAACGCCAAGCTGCTCGGCCACGACCGCCGTGCCGAGCAGCAGCAAGATCACCGCCGCGAAGCCCGCCGAGGTGATCCGCTCCTCGCGCAGGTAGCGCCGGGCCACCCGCGCGAGGAAGGGGCGCACGAGCCCGACCATGGCCGCCAAGAAGGCCGCCGAGGTCAGCGTGGTGATGCCCGCCTCCGCGAGCCCGCCGCTGCCGGCGACGCCGATGGCGGCCGCGACGAGGCCCCAGGCCGCCACGTCGGCGAAGGCCGCGCAGGCCATGGTGACGCCGCCCAGCGGGGTGCGCAGCAGGCCGCGCTCGCCGGCGATCCGGGCCAGCACGGGGAAGGCCGTGACGCTCATCGCCGCGCCGATGAACAGCGCGAAGGGCACGACCGCCACGCCATCGGGGGCGTGCTCGGGCCACAGCATCCAGCCGAGGCCCGCGCCCAGCGCCAAAGGCAGGCCGATGCCGCCGAGGCCGGCGCGCACCGCGAGGCCGCCGCGCCCGCGGAGCAAGGCAGGGTCCAGCTCCAGGCCTACCACGAACATGAACAGCACGAGGCCAATCTGGCTGATGGCCTCGAGGGCGACCACGCTCTCGCTGGGGAACAGCGCGCCGGCCCCCGCGGGCCAGAGCCGGCCGAGCACCGTGGGCCCGAGCGCGATGCCCGCGGCGATCTCCGCGACCACCAGCGGCTGCCGTACGAGCTGAGCGCCGAGCCCAAAGACGCGACAGGTCCCGATGATCACGAGCATCTGGCCCAACAACAGGCCCAGGTCGACGCCGCCGCTCGCTCCCATCGCCCCTCCGCGCGGACGCCCGGCGCCCTGCAGCGCCGCGCAACGCGCGCAGCCCCCCTTGAGGATACTGAGAATACCGGACAGCGGCAGATCCAGGCAAGGCCACGCCCTGGACCGCTCCGCTAAGCCGCTGTTCAACGGCGAGTCCGCAGCCCACAGCCGAGGCGCCACCCGCGGACCCCCACCGGCGCAGGGGCGCGCGGTGGGGTGCGGACGGGCGCCCGATCCTCGGCCGCGCCGCCCGCTGGCCGACGGGCTAGGCTCCGGCCGATGCGCCTCCCCCCGCCCAGCCGCCGGTCCCTCGCGCTGATCGCCGTGCTGGTGGGCGCTTCGCTGCGGCTCATCCACGCCCCTCAGCGCTGGGAGGAGGTCGCGTGGCTCTACAGCGCCTACCCAGGCGCCACCCTCGACGCGCTGTCCGCCGGGCGGTGGGCCGAGGGCCTCACCCGCTGGACCGGACTGCACCCGCCGCTCTGGTCCTTGTGGCAGGCGGCCCTGGAGGTACTCTCGCCGCGGCCAGCGCTGTGGATCGCTTTGAGCGCGCTGCTCTCGACGTTCGCTGTGCTGATGCTGGCCCGCCGCTCGCCCGGCGCGGCCCTGCTGCTCGCCGGCGGCGCCGCGCAGGTCCACTACAGCGCAGAGCTCAACAGCTACCCGCTGCTGTGCGCTGGGGTCGCCGGGCTCTGGGCCGCCATCGACGGCGGGCAGCCGCGCGGGGACGGTGGACCGCCCGGCGGGCTCCGGGGCGGCCTGCGGGGCGGGGCGGTGGCGCTCGCCCTGTGCTGGACCCACGCCCTCGGGGGCCTCACCGCGCTCGGCTGGGCCCTGCGCCCGGCGCCGGGTCGGGCGCGGCGGCTCGGCCTGCTCGCCCTCGGCGCTTCGCCCTTGCTGCCCGGCGCCCTCGGCCGGCTCGTCGATGGGGGCAGCTTCAAGCAGCCGCCGCTCAAGCCCGCCTTGATGGCGGCCGACCTCTTCGATCGTTTCGGTGGCTTTGGCTTGCTGTGCGCGATCTTGGCCCTGGTGGGCGGCGGCCTTCGCGGCGCGGGGGCGCCGGTCGCCTGGCCGGCCGTGGGCCTGCTCGCCCTGCTGCTGGCCGGGGCCGCCGCCCCCCACCAGTGGGGCACCTTGCTCGTCTTTGGGCCGCCGGTGGCCCTCGGTGCGGCGCGGGCGCTCAAGCGCTGGCCGTGGGCGGTGGTGGCGCTCGGCGCAGCGCAGGCCGTCGCGGTCGCGCGGGTCGAGCTGCACGGCCTCGGCGCGCTGTGGCAGGCACGGTCCGGGCCAGAGGTGGCGGCGGTGGAGGGCGCCTTGGCGGCCCTGGGCCCTGGCTTCACCTGCGGACCCGCGCGGCCCACCCGCGCCTGCGCCGGCGACGCGCTCGTGATCTTGCGCCCGGCGCCCCGCAACGACGACGACAAGCGCAGGCACAGCGCCGCGCTGTGGGCGCTCGGGCCCTGGGGCCCGCTGCCGCGCGCGCGCCCGAGCTGGGGCGCCGAGGGCCCCCTTCCGCACGAAGACCACCGCCTCGGCCAGCCGCGCCGCCGGTGCGCCCCGCCCAACGAGGGGCCGAGCGCCGAGGGCGCCCGCTGCCACGTCGTCTACGTGCACGACGAGGCCCGACCTCACCTGGAGGGGCTCCTCGCCCTGCATCCGCGCGTGCAGCTCGTGGTGCTCGATCCGGCCGACCGTCCGGCGCTGCAGCGCGCGCTGCGCCAGCGCCTCGGCGCGGCCGGGCCGCTGGAGGTCCAGGGACCGCCGGCCGCCGCCCGCTGGAGCTGGGGTCCGGCCTGGGCCGACGGCGCCAGCCCGCCGGACGGATAGACCCGGGGGCGAACCGAAGGAGCCGCCATGACCCCGCCCGCTGCCCGCCGATCCCCCGCTGAGCTTGGCCCGCTCGTCGCTATTTTCAGCGTGCTCGTGGCGGGCTGCGACAGCCTGCGGGCCACCGTCGTGGAGCACTACCCGAGCGGCTACGCGCCGACCGCCGGCGCGGCCCCGGTGCCGGGCGCGGCGGTGGCCGGCGAAGGGGCGCCCGCGGGCGGCGGGGCCAAGCTCCTCCGGCGCATCGGCGGCATCGCCGAGCCCACCGATCTGGCCTTCGCGCCGGCCGGGATGCGCACCCTGCTCGTGGCCGAGAAGGGCGGCAAGCTGCGCCGCTTCGACCTGAGCGGGCCCGAGCCGGTGGAGCGCGAGCCGCTGCTGCAGCTCGAGGTGCTCACCCGGAGCGAGCAAGGGCTGCTGGGCCTCGCCTTCGCGCCCGACTTCGGGAGCAGCGGCGGGGCGCTGTACTTCAACGCCACGCGGGCCTGCAGCAACGCGGGCGGCTGCACCCAGGTGGCCCGGGTCCAGGTGCAGATCGACGGCGAGCGGTGGACGGCCGGCGCGCCGGAGCTGCTGCTCGAGGTGGCCCAGCCCTACGCCAATCACAACGCGGGCCAGCTCGCCTTCGGGCCCGAGGGCGCCCTCTATGTCGGCCTTGGCGACGGCGGCTGGCGCGACGATCCCCAAGGACACGGCCAGGACGTCGCCACCCTGCTCGGCAGCATGCTGCGGATCGACCCCAGCCGGGCCGAGGGCGGAAAACCCTACGCCATCCCCGCCGACCAGCCGAAGATCACCGGCGCGCCGCCCGAGACCTGGGCCGTGGGCCTGCGCAACCCCTGGCGCTTCAGCTTCGCGCCCGACGGCCGGCTCATCGTGGCCGACGTCGGCCAGAACCGCTGGGAGGAGCTCGACCTGGTGGCCGCCGGCGACAACCTCGGCTGGGCCATCCGCGAGGGCCGGCACTGCGCGGTGGAGGGCGCCGATTGCGCCGCTGACGGCATGGTCGAGCCCTTCTACGAGTACCCGCACGCCGACGGCGACGCGAGCGTGACCGGCGGCTACGTCTACACAGGCGCGGCCCTGCCGGCGCTGGCCGGCCGCTACGTCTTCGGCGACTTCGTCAGCGGCCGGGTCTGGAGCGTGCCGCTGCCGGCCGACCCGAGCGGCCCCCTGGTGAAGGCCGAGCTGCTGGGCCGCTGGCAGATCTTGCCCTCGACCTTCGGCCGCGACCCGCAGGGCGAGCTGTGGGTGGCCGACTTCGGCAAGGGCGACCTCTACCAGATCGTGCCATGACCAACGGGCCCCGACCCGGCCTGCTTCGCCGACTCGTCGGCCTGTTTCGCCCCTCAACCCCCGATGGAGCGTCGATGAGCACCCTCGATCCCAGCCGTGACCCCGCCTTGAACCCAGGCGTGAACCCCGCCGAGCTCAGCGCCGCCGAGTGGCGGGCCCTGCTCTCGCCGATGGAGTTCTCGGTGCTGCGCCAGTCGGGCACCGAGCGGGCCGGCACCGGTCCTTACCTCGACGATCCCGGCCCCGGCGCCTTTCACTGCGTGGGCTGCGGGCAGCGGCTCTACGGCGCCGTGCACAAGTTTCATAGCGGCTGCGGCTGGCCGAGCTTCTTCGACGAGATCGCGCCCGGCGCCCTCTCGGTGCACACCGACGTGAGCTTCGGCATGATCCGCACCGAGATGCGCTGCGCCCGCTGCGGCGGCCACTTGGGCCACATCTTCGACGACGCGCCCCGCACGCCCACCGGCCAGCGCCACTGCGTCAACGGGGCCGCCATCTTGCACGTTCCCGAGGGCGCTTCGGTGGCCGAGGTCTTCGCCGCCCACCGGGCCAGCGGCCGGGGCTGAGCTACACCGGCGGCCAGTCCTGCGGCCCCAGCGGCGCGAGGCCCCATTTGGCGCGCGCGCGGTCACACTTCTCATCCGGCGCGCCATTTTCGTAGGAGGCCTTTAGCTCGCGGCAGGGGCTCGACCGGGCGGCGTAGATCCCGCAGGCGGTCCGCTCGCCGACCTCCCCCACCAGCGCGGCGCAGCGCGGCTCGGCCCGGTTGGTGCCGACCATGGCCACCCGAAAGGGCGTGATCGCCTCGACCAGCGCCAGGGGCACGTTGGGGGCGTCGGGCGCGTCGGGCCCCGGCGGCGGCGCGCCCGCCTCAGCGCACTCCCCCCAGAAGAAGCTCACCCGAAAGAACGCGCAGCAGGCCCCGCAGCGCTGGCAGGGGTGCAGCCCCGCCTCCGCCGATGGGCCGCCGCTCAGGTCCGTGGACATGCGCGCCCCGCCCGCCGACGCAGCCTCAGCCGGCCGGATCTCCGGCGCAAGGCCTCGGCCCGGCCGCTCATGGGGCGCCCGATGCGGGGCCCTCGGCCGGCGGCCGCAAGCCCAGGCCTTCGAGCACCCGCGCCGCCACGTCGAGCCCGCTGGCGGCCGCGCCCTCGATGCCCGGCCCGCCGAGGCCGTCGCCGCAGCAGCCCACCCCTTCAGCCCACAGCGACAGGGGCGCGCCGATGGGCGGCGAGGCGGAGCGGCCGTAGCGCCAGCGGTGGGCCTCGGCCCAGGTCGGCTGGAGCTTCTGCCCGAAAACAGCCTCTGCCTCGGCGATCATGAGGCCGCGGAGGGCCACGGGGTCGAGCTCCAAGTGGGCGGCGCTCCAGTCGGGGGCGGCCTCGAGCAGCCAGCGCTCCCCTTCCCCGCGGCCGGGCTTGTCGCTGTCGCGGATGAACAGCCGAAGGGCGCCCGAGGTGGCCCGCAGGCGGTCGTAGGGCAGGTCCAGGGGCGCCGGCAGGGCCATCATCAACACGATGGCCGGCGCCGAGCGGGCGGCGGCGAGGCCCGCGAGCACCGGGCTGCCCTCGGGCAGCAGGGCGCGGGTCTGCTCGGCCGGCGCGCTGAGCACCACGGCGTCGAGGCCCTCGGCCTCCTCGGGGGCGGCGAGGGGGCCATCGAAGCGCAGGGCGATGCCATCACTGCGGTGCTCCACGGCGACGCAGCGCGCACCCTGGCGCAGCGCGAGGCCCTGGGCCCAGTGGCGGGCCAGCGCGCTCATGGACGGCAGGCCCACCCAGCGGGCCGGCGGATCCGCGAGGGGGCGCAGCTGGCCCGCGCTGTCCCGCACCGCCTCCCGGGGCTGCCAGCGGCCGAGCACACCGGCGGCCTCGGCCTCCCGCAGCAGCTCGGCGAGCGCCGGCCCGGGCGCGCACAGATCGACGGCGCCGTGGTCCACGCGCAGCGCCTCGGCCCCCTCGGGCTCGGGCAGCCGACGGCTGGACAGGCGGCCACCGGGGCCGCGGCCCTTGTCGAAAAGAACCACATCAACGCCAGCTTCGCTGAGCGAGCGCGCGCAGAGCAGGCCAGAGACGCCAGCGCCGACGACGGCGACGCGGGCGGGGCGGGCGGAGGGGGCGGGCGAAGGGGCGGTCATCCAGGCTCCAGGGGGCCGCGGGCGGGCCGCGCGGCGGCGCCCCGCGGGCGCGGGGGGCAGGTTCGACCTATAGACGGCCCGGCGGCGCGGGGCCAGCCTTGGTGGCCGCAGGGGCCGAGGTCGGCTCAGTCTTCGCCGTCTTCGTCGGCGTTCTCGCCGCGCCACTCGGCCTCACGGCGGTAGATGGTGCGGGGGGTGATGCCGAGGAGCTGCGCAGCGAGCACCTTATCGCCCTCGGCCTGCCGAAGGGTGGCCTCAATCATGCGCCGCTCGATCTGCTTGAGCGGCGTGCCCACCGCGAAGCAGAGCGCGTCGGCCGGCGCCGCCCCGCGCAGGACGGGGGGCAGGTGCCCGAGCTCAATCATCTCGGTGCGGCACAGCACAACAGCCCGCTGCAGCACGTTCTCCAGCTCCCGCACGTTGCCGGGCCAGCGGTAGCGGCACAGGGCGTCGAGGGCCTCGGCGCTGATGCCCTGCACCGCGCGGCCGTCGCGGGCGGCGTGCAGGCGCAAAAAGTGCATCGCGAGCAGCGGAACGTCATCGGCCCGGTCGCGCAGGGGCGGCAGGTCGAGGCGGATGACGTTGAGCCGGTAGTAGAGGTCTTCGCGCAGAACACCCTGCTTGACGGCCTCTTCGGGCTCCCGGTTCGTGGCGGCCAGCACGCGCACGTCGGCGGTGAGGGTGCGGCTGCCGCCCACGCGCTCAAACTCGCCGTCTTGCAGCACCCGCAGCAGCTTCACCTGCAGGGCCGGGCTCATCTCGGTGACCTCGTCGAGGAACAGCGTGCCGCCTTGGGCGAGCTCAAAACGGCCCTCCCGACGCCCAGCGGCCCCCGTGAAGGCCCCCGCCTCGTGCCCGAACAGCTCGCTCTCCAGCAACCCCTCGGCGAGCGCGCCGCAGTTGACCGTGACCAAGCGCTTGGCGCGCCGCGGCGAGGCAGCGTGGATGTGCTTGGCGAGCTTGCCCTTGCCGGTGCCGCTCTCGCCGCACAGCAGCACCGAGGCGGTGGAGTCCGCCACTTGCCGGGCCTCATCGAGCAGGGCGCGCATCGGCGCGCTGCGGCCGACGAGGTCTTCGGGGTTGGCCCGGCCGAGCTCCGCCCGAAGCGCGTGGTTCTCTTGGACCAAGGCGCGCTTCTCGAGGGCCTTTCGGGTGGCGGCCACGATCTCCGCCCTGCGGAGCGGCTTGGTGACAAAATCGTAGGCGCCGTCCTTCATGGCCTCCACCGCGGTCTCGACGGTCCCGAAGGCGGTCATGAGGATGACCTCCAGCGTCGGGTCGATGGCCTTGGCCGCCCGCATCAGGTCGAGGCCGGACATTCCGGGCATCTTGAGGTCGGTGAGCAGCAGATCCGGCGCCTCTCTGCGGATCAGCTCCAGCGCCGCACGGGCATCGGCCGCTTGGAGCACGCCCAGGCCCTCGCGGGCGAGGATGCGCTCGAGCGCGCTGCGGTTGGCCGCCTCATCATCGACCACGAGCACGCGCGGGCTCATCGGCGCCCCCGGCTCAGCGACCGCTCCGCAGGCCCGGCGTGGGCGGCGGGGGCTCGTCGAGCTGGACCGCGTCCCGGGCCAGGGCCAGCGCGGCCTCGGCCGAGGCCTCCCCGCGGCGCAGGTTGGCGGCGAAGGCGGGCTCGTCGAACACGTGGTCGTGGTCGGTGCTGTCGTCGAGGCCGAGGCTGCTGAGCTCCGCGAGGGCCTCGGGCACCGGCAGGCCGCCCTTGGGCGCCTCGGCCAATGCGGGGAGCATCGCCGCGAGCGCGAGGCTGGCGGCCCCGCAGCGCTCCCCATCGGCCTGGATGCGGGCGGCGAGGCGGTGCAGCGCGTCGACCTGGGCGCGGCGGTGGGCCGTGGCCTGCTCGACCGCCGACCCGACGTAGCGGGCGTGGGCGTCGAGGCTCGGCTCGACCTTCAGCAGCGCCCGGGCGCTCTCTTCGCAGCGGTTGGCGAGGCTGCGGTGCAGCTCCATCCACTCGGAGAGGCGCTCGATCAACACGCTGGCCCGGCCCACGTCGAGGCTGCCGTGCAGCTCGCTGGGCGGCGGCGGCGGCGGCAGGCGGCGGCGGACCGAAGCCAAGCGCAGCCGCCCCTCCAGGTCCAGCCGCTGCAGCCAGGCCTCGACCAAAATAACGCGCAGATCGGTGATCAGCGCATCGGCCTTGCCGGGCTTGTCCAGGTAGCGCCGGGCCTTTCCGAGCGCTTGGCCGGCCGTGATGAGGTCGACCTCCATCGCCCGGAGGCGGGCGATCCAGGCGCGGAGCTTCTCGAGCTCGTCGTCCGTGACCGGGGCGGGCGGGCGGCGGCGGGTGTACCAAAACACCGCCGCGAGCAGCCCGGCGACGGCCGCGGCGCCGATCAAAAACAGGGGGTGGGACAGCCAGTCCAGCATCCGGCGCGGCTAACCCAGCGCCCCGCGGCCTGGGCGGGGGACTGGGCGGGGGCCGGGACCGGGCGCCTCGGGCGCGCCCCGCGGGGCGGGGCCGGCGGCCCGCCGGGGGTTCGCGGGCCCGCCCCGCCGCGGCCGAGGTCC
>CANHON010000146.1 GCA_947462115.1 Deltaproteobacteria bacterium
CTCAGGTGGATGTGAAAGACGTCGGGCCGCCAGCCGCCGGCCAGCGCGCCGACGAAGCGGGCTTGGCGGCTGAGCATGCCCACGGCTTTGCGCGGGAGCGGGCCGTCGCGCATGCTGGCGAAGTAGCGGAGCTCCAGGTCGCGGAGGCCAGGCGCGCCGAGCCAGGCGCGGGAGACGCTGGCGATGCCGCCCTTGGCGTCGAGGTCGGGGCCGATGATCGCCACCCGTCGGAGGGTCGGGGCTTCGCGGACGTGGGACATGGGTGGCCTCGGGTCGGTTGGCTTCTAGTGCCCCGGGGGGCGCGCGGCGAGGGCCCCAGGCTCGCTGGGGCGGCCGCGCTCAGCGGGGGAGCCCGGCTTGGAGCCTCGCCAGCAGAGGCTTCTCGTCGGGGTGGAGCTGCCCGGCCTCGGAAAGGGCCTGCAAGTGCGGCAGGGCCTGCCGGCCGCGCCCCTGGGCCACGAGGCAAGCGGCGAGCTGGTGGCGCAGCCCGTGGCGGTCGGGGGCGTCCTTGAGCACCTGCTCCACCAGCGCGGCACCTTCGACGTCGCCGGTCTCGCAGCGGGCGAGGCCGAGCGCGCCGCGCAGGGCGAGGCTGGGCTGCGGGCATTGGGCCAGGGCGGACCGCAGGGTGACGGTCGCCTCGGCCGCGCGGCGGAGCTGAAGCAGCGCTTCTCCCTCCACCATCAGGGCTTCGCAGCCGCGCAGGGGGGCCCGCGCGAGCTGCCGGAGCGCGAGGGCCGGATCTCCCTGGAGCAGGGTCATTCGGGCGTAGGGCACGTTGATCTGCGGGTCGAGGGCTTGGGCCTGCTCGAAGACCACGCTGGCCATGAGCGGGTCGTCGTGGTCGGCCAGCCAGAGCGCCGCGTCCCGCAGCCGGTCGGCGCGCGGCGGGATGATCTGGCCGACCAGGAGGCCGGGCTCGGGCTCCGCGCTCAGCGCGCGATCGATCCACGCCGAGGCGTCGTCGTTGTCCGGCAGGTTGTTGGCGAGGGCCCGCTGCGTCGCCCGGCGGCGGGTCTTGGCGTCCCCGCGGCGCGCGGCGAGGGCGGCCTCGGCGAAGTGCGGCCAGGGGCTGTGCGGGTGGGCGAGGGTCGCTGCCTTCAGCGTCGCCGCGGCGGCATCGGCGCGCCCGGCGGCCACCTCGGCGTCCGCGAGGGTGAGCAGGGCGGTGAGGCCGAGGGGCTCCAAGCCGAGCGAGGACCGCGCCAAGGCGGCCGCCGCTGCCGGCTGGCTGGCGACGAGGGCCCGGGCTTCGGCGGCGAGGGGCGCGCCGCGGGTGAGCACGGCCCCCGGCACCAGCCGGTGACCGCTGGCGGACCAGAGGCCGAGGAGGGCGGCGGCGAGCACGGGCGCCGCGACCCACCGCAGGGGCCGCGGACCCGGCCGGTCGCCGCGGGTGAGCGCCGCGATCAGCTCCCCCTGCGCGATGGCGGCGAGCAGGAGCAGGGCCCCGATGTGCGCCGGGAAGTCCACCGCGCTCACCGCCGCCAGGGCGAGCCCGCAGCCCAGCCACGCCGCGAGATGGCTTCGCTGGCGGCCCCGGGGGCTGCGGAGCGCCGCCACGAGCGCCCAGGCGGCGGGGACCGTCAGGAGCACGACGATGAGCAATGTGACCGGCGCGCTATTCTCGACGAGGCTCTGCAGGAGGTCGGCGTGGGCGTGGCGGGCGTTGCCATAGGTGGGCATGTCGCGGACCACCGCCCAAGCGGGCTGGAAGCCGCCGGCGCCCACCGGCCCCCAGGGCTGGGCTGTGGCCAAGGTCCACGCGTCGGCCCACAGCGCGCTCCGCTGGCCGAGCGGCTCGCGGAGGGCCTGGGTGGAGGCGAGGGCCCGGTCGAGCCAAGCCGCGGCGGCGAGGGGGCCGGCGCGGAGGGTGGCCCCGAGGATGACCGCGCCGAGGCCGATCACCGCGATCGCCCAGCGCCGCGGGGCGGCGATCGCCGCCGACAGGCCGAGCCCCAGCGCGAGGGCCACGGCCGCAGAGCGGCTGGCCGTGGAGAGCACCCCCACGGTGAGCAGCCCCAGCGCGCCGAGGCCGGCGATCCGGTGGTGCAGCGCGCTCCGCTGGGCGATCAAGGCCGCGAGCGGGGCCACGGCCGCCATGTAGGCGCCGGCGTGGTTGGGGTTGACGAAGGGCGCGTAGAAGGCCTGGCGCAGGGCCTCGCCGCCCCGCGGCACCCCGCTCCAGCCGAAGATCTGCTCGGCCCCGAGCAGGCGATGGAGCCCTGCGAGCAGCGGGAGGGCGGCGCCGGTGAGCATCAGCGTCTGGGCCATGCGCAGGCTGCGCTCGCGCGGGCGGTGCAGCAGGGCGATCGCGCTCGCCAGCAGCAGGAGGGCGCCGCCCCAGGCCCAGCCCACCGCGGCCTCGGCGGGGGCGAGCGCCAGCGCGTGCGTGGGCTGGCCGACGAGGTCGAGCCCGGCCTGGACGGCCTCGGCGACGAGGGGCTGCAATTTTGCCCGGGTCTCCGGCCCCACCGGGAGGAACACCAGTGCCCCACTCATCCAGACCAACGTGCTGCAGGTGATCCAGAGCGTTGCGGCTCGGCCCGGCGCCCGGTCGGCGCGAGTGCCCCACAGGCTCAGCGCGGCGGCCACCGCGGCGGCCAAGCCCAGCGCAGCCTGCACCTCGAGGTGCACCGTGCCGAACAACAAGACGGAGAGCACCGGGAGCACGAGGAGCGAGCGCTCGGTGCTGCTGCGGTCTCGGGCGGGGGGCGGGCTGGCGGGGGGGCGTGGGTGCATCGTGCCTCCGGCTAGGGTTACCACCCAGGCGCTGTGGGCACCCGTCGGGGCGCGTCGCGCCGCCTTTCACAGGTTCGCCGCTGCGCTGGCGCTTGTCCAGCGGGGGTTTGTCGGTAGGTTCCGGGTTGTCGCCCGGATTTGCTCAGCAGAATGGCGCAGGTCGCCGCTTTGGAGACAGCATGGACATCCTCTCCGCCACGGACGGCGCCGGAAGCCAATCTGCTGAGAGCCTGTTGCTGCAGTACTGGCATGTGCTCCTCAAGCGAAAGGGCGTCGTCATCGCCTTTACCGGCTTCCTTCTGCTGAGCGTGGGCATCGGAACCACGCTGTCCACCAGCTACTATGGGGCCACCACGGTGATCGAGATCAGCCCCAAGACCGACACCGTGCTCGACGTCGATGAGGTCAGCGAGTTCGTCTCGGCCTCTTCGTCCTCCGAGCTCCGAAACTACTATGCGACCCAATACAAGATCATGCAGAGCCGCTCCACCATCGAGCGGGCGCTGCAGATCCTGCGCGAAAAGCACGGGATCAATGACTTCGACCAGGAGGACAAGCCGGTTCGGGCCTTCCTCTCGGGCCTGTCGGTTCAGCCCATCGTCGAGACCCACCTCGTCAGCATCACCTACGAGCACCCGGATCCCCAGCGGGCGATGCTCTACGCCGACACCCTGGCCGAGGCCTACATGGAGGCCAACCTCGAGCGCGCGCTGGAGTCCAGCACCCGCGCGCTCAAGTGGTTGAACGATCAGGTGGAGGTCTTCCGGTCGCGGCAGCTCGAGTCGGACCTCAAGGTGGTGCAGTTCCGGGCGGACAACGGCCTCGTCGGCAGCAGCGACCAATACAGCAGCTCGATGGAGCGCCTCGCCAGCTTGCAGACCGCGTGGAGCGCAGCCTCGACCAACCGCATCCAGATCGAGGCGGTCTACAACCAGCTCGCGGAGCTGTCGCGCTCGCCCGAGCAGTCGGCGCTCGCCCAGCACCTCTCGGTCGCGAACCCGCAGCTCGGCCTGCTTTTGACCACCCGCGATGAGCGCAGCCGGGCCCGCCAGCAGCTGCTCGGCACGGTCGGGGAGCGCCACCCGGACATGGTCGCCGCCGACCGGGAGCTCGCTTCCGTCAAGGCGCAGATCAAGCAGATCCTGGACGACATCGTGCGGGGCCGCAAGGCGGAGCTCGAGGTCGCCCGAAACCAGGAGGCCGCCCTCGCGGCGGAGCTCGCGCTGAACCAGGAGGAGGTCAAGGGCCTCGACCGCAAGCTGGTGGACCTCAAGATCCTCGAAGCCGAGGCCGAGCGGAACCGCCAGTTCCACCAAAGCATCGACAAGCGGCTGTCCGAGGTCGATCTCAGCCACCTGCTCCGCAACAACAACATCCGGGTGATCGACGCGGCGGTGGCCACCGACAGCCCGATCCGGCCCAAGATGGCGGTCAACCTCGCCATGGGCTTGGTGCTCGGGCTGTTCGGCGGCTGCGCCCTCGCCTTCTTCATGGAGTACCTCGACGTCACCGTGAAGAGCCGCGAAGACGTGGAGCGCGTCATTGGCGTGCCGCTGCTCGGCGTGGTGCCAGGGGTGCCCAGCGACGAGCTGCTGTCGCTGGAGACCGAGCTCGACCGCAACCTGTTCGTCAACGCCCGCCCGCGCTCTACGGTCGCAGAGTGCCTGCGGAGCATCCGGGCGAACATCCTGTTCCGCACGCCCAATAAGCGCGTGCGGACCCTGCTCATCACGAGCGCCGCCCCGCGGGAGGGCAAGAGCTTCACGTCGAGCAACCTCGCGGCGATCATCGCCATGAGCGGCAGCCGGGTGCTGCTCATCGACGCCGACCTCCGCCGGCCCTCCTTGCACAAGCGCTTCGGCCTGCCCAACGAGCTCGGCCTCTGCTCGGCCTTCGCGGAGGGCCTCCCGCTCGTGCAGCTCGTGCAGCAGACCCACATTGAGGGGCTGGACATCATCGTGGCCGGCCCGCCGCCGCCCAACCCCGGCGAGCTGCTCAGCGCCGTCCGCCTGCAGGCCGCCCTCAACGAGCTCACCGGCTACGACGTGATCATCATCGACTCGCCGCCGGTGAACGTGGTGGCGGACCCGCTGGTGCTCAGCGCGGTGGTGGACGGCGTTCTGCTCGTGGTCGAGGCGAACCGCACCAGCCGCAGCATGGTTCGTCAGGCCGGCGCGCGCCTGGCCGAGACCGACGCCCGCGTGCTCGGCGCCATTGTCAACAAGCTCGACATCAAGACCTCGGGCTATGGCTACAACTACTACGACTCCTATGGCTACTACTATACGGAGGCCGAGCAAGAGGCCGAGACCCGCAGCGCTGGCTGATCTTCGTCGGCTGCGCTCGCCCCTCCTCCCTGCAGACAGGCTAGCCCGATGCGCACTTACCTCGTCGCCTTCGTCCTGAGCCTCCTGTGCAGCCTCGTGCTGACGAAGGTGCTCCGCGACCTCGCGAACCGCCTCCAGATCGTGGACACCGGCGGTGGCCGCAAGATCCACAAGAAGCCGATCCCTCGCCTCGGCGGCGTGGCGGTGACGATCTCGATGGCCCTGCCGCTCATCGGCCTGAGCTTCTGGCAGAACGACATCTCCCGCGAGATGCTGGCCGATCAGCCGCTGCTCATCAGCCTGCTCGGCGGCGGCGGGGTGATGTTCGTCGCCGGGGTCTTCGATGACCTGACGGACGCCCGGGCCCTCGTGAAGCTCGGCGCGCAGATCACCGCCGCGCTCATCGTTTTCTACGCCGGCATCCGCATCGAGGCGGTCTCGGTGCCGTTCTTTTCGCCGGTGCAGCTCGGCGTGCTCTCGCTGCCGGCGACGGTGTTTTGGCTGGTGCTGGTCATGAACGCCGTGAACCTCATCGACGGGCTCGACGGCTTGGCGGGCGGGGTGGTGGTGCTCGCGGGCGGCACGCTCTTTGTGATGTCAGTCATTGAAGACAACGTGCTGGCGGCGCTTTTGCTCGCGGTGGTGGTCGGCGGCACGATGGGCTTCTTGGCCTACAACGTGAGCCCGGCGAGCATCTTCCTCGGCGACACGGGCAGCTTGGTGCTGGGTTTTCTGCTGGCGCTCAGCAGCGTCCACAGCGCGCAGAAGAGCTACACCCTGTTCTCGATCTTGGCGGCCCTGCTGGCCTTGGGCCTGCCGATCTTTGACCTCGGCATGGCGGTCATTCGGCGGTTCTTGTC
This sequence comes from Deltaproteobacteria bacterium, assembly GCA_947462115.1. Lineage (GTDB taxonomy): Bacteria > Myxococcota_A > UBA796 > UBA796 > UBA2385 > JAEUKK01. The sequence continues at coordinate 5,930 of CANHON010000146.1, forward strand.
GGGCAGGCCGCTGTTCTCGGGCGACCAGCACCACATCCACCACATCTTGCTGCGGAAGGGGTTCAGCCAGAGCCAGTCGGCCTTGGTGCTGTTCGGCGGCGCGATCGTGCTCGAGGTCGCGGCGCTGACCTTCATCTACGCCGACGACCGGCTCTCGGCCTTGGCCATCGCCGCGCTGGTGCCCTCGCTGTTCGTGGTCGTCCGGCTGCTCGGCTACGGCGACATCATCCGCTCGGCCCGCCGCGCCACCGCCCTCGAAGAGGTGGACGGAAAACTGCGGGCCCGGGCCAGCAGCCTGGGGGCGCTCCGCCAAGCCCTCCGGGAGGCCGAGGGCCTGGACGCCGGCTGGGCGGCGGTCGTCGCGGCCGCCCCGGCGCTGGGGCTCGACCGGGTGGAGCTCCTGACCGCCGATGGCGCCCCGCTGCGCGCCTGGGCGACGGAGGGGGCGCTCCGCACGGAGGTGCACCTCCAGAGCTTGTTCGTGCGGGACCTGGCCCTCCACGGGCTCGCGGGCGCGGCGCAGCGGGTGCGCTTCGGCGGCCACGCGGAGGCCCAGCTGCTGGAGCCGGTCGGCGAGCTGGTCTGCCTCGTCGTGACCGACGGGCTGGTGGACCTTCTGCGCCGGGCGCCGCGGAGCGGAGCGGGCGAAGCGGGCGAAGCGGGCGCCACGGGCGAAGGCCCGGCCTAAAGCTGCGGTCGGGTGGGGGCCCGGAGGGTCGGCAGGCGCCGGAGCCGGCCGGGCAGGGGGACGATCCCGTCGCGCATCAGCTGCATGTGCTCGCCGAAGGTCAGGGCGGCGAGGCCCCACATCATCCAGCCGACCGTGATGCGGTTGATGAACGAGTTGCTGACGAGGTTGGCCACCGTCGCGCCGGCGCAGAGGGCGATGTTGAACGCGGCCAGCTCGCGGGAGAACCGGTCGGGCGAGCGGGCGTGGACCACGAGGCCCGAGCGCACGATCTGGAGCTGCATGAGCACATAGGAGATCGTGGCGATCGGCCCGACCTGGAAGGTCATGGTCAGGTAGTCGCTGTGGGGATCGACGTAGCCGTCCGAGGCGATGGAGTAGGGGTTGAAGGCGCCGCGGGTGAGCAGCCAGTGCTTGCCGATGCCGAGGCCGAGGATGATGTCGCCGAGCGAGCTCTGGAAGTAGGCGGTGAGGCCGGCGGTCCAGATGGCCATGCGCCCGCTGCCGAGCTTTCGCCGCACCAGCACGTTGTCGTCGGGGGCGAAGAACAGGATGAGGTCCTTGAACCGGTCCTGCATGGCCGGGGTGAACAACACGAAAACGACGACCAGCAGGGCACCAGCGCCCAGTACGCGGGTGCGCCGGGTCACGATGAGGTAGACGGCCGCGCAGACGCCCAGCGCCAGGATCGCGGTGCGGACGTAGGTCAGGTACATGCACAGCGCCGCCGCCCCGGTGTAGGCGGCCATGAGGAGCTGCAGGCGGCGGTCGTGCTTCAGCGTCGCCTGGAGCAGCGTCCAGAGGCCCGCGGCGCTGATGACCAGCATCATGAGGGCGTGGCTGTGCAGGTTCTTGTAGCCGCCCATCAACCGGTGGTAGCCGGCGAGGGTGTAGACGTTCATCTGGCCGCTGGCGAGGTGGTAGAGCGAGAACAGCACCGGGATCGAGAAGGTGGCGACGACGGCGTAAAAGAAGCGCTGCCGGTGCCGCCGTTCGCTCATGAAGGCCGAGATCAAGAACATCAGCAGCAAGGGCGACAGGTAGCGCGCCAAGATCTCGGCCCCGCTGCGCACGTCGAGGTTACGCAGGCCGCCGAAGGCCAGGACCGCGACGTAGGGCAAAAAGGGCGTGAGGCAGGGGTGCAGGTCCAGCCGCCGCAGCTCCAGCACGAACAGCACCGCGCAGAGCCCCGTGATGGCGCCGGTGTAGAGCTCCATCGGGTTGAGGCTGGCGATGGTGCCGGGCAGCCACCACATCAGGTCCAGCACGATTCGGAACAAGAAGAAGCCAGCCAGGGCCAGGGCGGGCCGCGAGAAGTAGAAGACCACCGCCGAGACGCCGACGAGCAGCGAGATCTGGGCCACCGGCGGCAGCCACAGCACCGCCGCGCTCATCACCGTGAGCAGCAGCGTGCCGAGCGCGAGGAGCAGCCACTGGCCGCTGTCCGCGCTGAGCCAGCCTCGGGAGGCCAGGGTGTGGAGGGTGCTGTCGATGCGTCCCATGCCGCTCCTGGTTTGCGGGAGCTCCCCCGCCCGTCCCGCCTAGCACGGCGAGGTGGGGGGGTTGAAATTTCCGCCCCTTCGGCCGGGTCCGGGCGCCGCGGCGGCCGGGATAGCAGGGGTCGGGGCGCGGGGCTCTGGCCCAAGTGTCCTTGGCCAAGCGGCCGGGGCCGCCGATGACCGGGGGGCAGGATGGCAAGTTCGCGACAGGTGCGCAGCGCAGGCGGAGGGGCCAGCTTTCGGGTTGGCGTGCTCTGCGCCATTTTCGCATGCCTGCCGGGGCGCTCTCGGGCCGAAGAGGGGGAGGGTGATCCGAGCCCGCCCACCGTGCTGGGCGGCCGGGGCTACACCTTGGGGCCCGGCGACGTGGTGATGGTGCGGGTCTACGGCGAAGACCGGCTGACCGGCCAGTACACCGTGGACCCGGACGGCGCGCTCGACCTCCCGTGGATCGGGCGGGTGCCGGTGGCCGATCGCAGCCTGGTCGAGGCGGCCGGCGGGATCTCCACGCGGCTGCGCGACGGCTACATCAACAACCCGCAGGTGGTGGTCGAGGTCAAGGTCTTCGGCAGCCGACCGGTCCAGGTCCTCGGGGCGGTCTCCCGGCCCGGCACCTACTACCTGATGGGCGAGACCGACCTGCTCGCCATCGTGGCGATGGCGGGCGGCGTCAAGGCCGATCAGAAGGCCGGCACGCTGGAGGTCCAGGTGAAGCGGGAGCAGGCCGGGGAGGTCCAGCTCAGCTCGGCAAGCCTCGACCGCCTGATGGGCGCCGGGGTCGGCAACCAGCGCGTCCAGGCCGGCGATGTGGTGGTGGTCACGAAGGGGCGGGTCTTCTTCGTGAGCGGGCAGGTCAGCCGCCCCGGTGAGCTGCCCTGGCGGGAGGGGCTGACGGTCACCCAGGCCCTGGCGGCGGCCGGCGGCCCCTCGTCCACCGCGCGCCTGCGCCGGGCTTGGCTGCTGCGCGGCGATCAGCGCATCCCGATCAACATCCGGGCGGTGCTGCGCGGCAAAGAGCCCGACCGGCAGATCCAGGCTGAGGATCAGCTCGTCATCGACGAGTCGCCGATCTAAGGCTGTGCTCGGAGGGCCGCGCGCAGCCTCAGCGCAGCCCGTGCTCTGCGCCGGCCCGCAGCCGCTGCAGGTTCTCCCGGTGGCGAAGGAGGACCACGCCGGTGGCCACCACCATCGCCCACCGGAGCGGCGCGCCCGTGGCGAAGGCGGCGATGGGCAGCGTGAGCGCGCCGAGGATGGCCCCGAGGCTGCTTCGCCGGCTCAGGGCCACGGCGAGGCCCCAGACCGCACCGGCGATCGCGGTCGGCAGCGGCGCGAGCACGAGGCCGATGCCGGCGGCGGTGGCCACGCCTTTTCCGCCCCGCCAGTCGAGCAGCGGCGACCAGCAGTGGCCCAGCAGGGCCGCGAGGCCGAGCGCCGCCCCCGCCGGGAAGCTCGGCCAGAGCAGCAATCCCAGGGCCGCCGGGATCGCGCCTTTGAGCGCGTCGAGGCCGAGGGTGAGCAGCCCGAGCCGCCAGCCGAGCAGGCGGTTGACGTTGGTGGCGCCGATGTTCCCGCTGCCGCCCGCGCGGACGTCGACGCCGTGGCTCAGCGCGCCGAGCGCGTAGCCGGTGGGCACCGAGCCGAGCATGCCGGCGGCGGGGAGCGCCCAGAGCAGCGCGAACGGGGACCAGTCGCTCATCTCGGGACCTCGTAGGCGCGGCGATGGCGGGGATGGGCCGGCGGGGGCCGCCTGCCGGCCGTGCGGCGCGCGGACCGGCGCGGGGCGGGCTGTGGAAGCAGAGACCCCCAGCCAGCCGGGTGGGCTCGCTGGGGGCGCTCGATCGGGCCGCCGGCCCCCGGTGGGGGGCGCCGGGCCGCGGTGCTCAGTGACCCAGGGCGGCGTAGGCGTCTTTGAGGCCCGGGCGCATGGTCTCGAAGATGAAGCCGTAGACGTCGAGGTTGTCCTTGGGCGCGAGGCCAGCCTTGGCGATGCGCTCGCGCAGGTCGTCGGCCATGGACTTGTAGGCTTGGTAGCCCGCGGCGGTCGGCGCCGGCTCGTACTC
>CANHON010000147.1 GCA_947462115.1 Deltaproteobacteria bacterium
ACCGACTGCGACGACCGCCAGACCTCGGTCTACCCCGGGGCCGCCGAGACCTGCGATGAGCTCGACAATGACTGCGACGGCGCGGTCGATGAGGGCGTGGCCGCCACCTGGTACGCCGACCGAGATGGCGACGGCTACGGCATCTTCGGTGACACCACCGAGGCCTGCGCCCCGCCGGTGGGCTACGCCGCCGAGCCCGGCGATTGCGACGACGCGGCTGACGCGATCTTCCCCGGCGCGGTCGAGCGCTGCAACGGCACCGACGACAACTGCGACGGCGCCATCGATGAAGACAGCGCCGCCGACGCCCGCAGCTTCTGGGCCGACGCTGACGGCGACGGTTTTGGCGACGACCGCTCCTCGACGGTGGCCTGCGCCGCCCCCGCCGGCTTCGTGGACGACAACCGCGACTGCGACGACCGGGCTGCCGCCGTGAACCCAGACGCCACCGAGGTCTGCAACGGCCTCGACGACGACTGCGACCGCGCCATCGACGACGGCGACAGCAGCCTCGACCGCAGCACCGGCGCCACCTCCTACGCCGACGCCGATCGCGACGGCTACGGCGATCTCGGCGCGCCCACCCAGAGCTGTACGCTGCCCTCGGGCTTCGTCGCCAACGCCACCGACTGCGACGATGGGAACAACCGCGTCTCGCCCGCCGGGGCCGAGGTCTGCAACGGCATCGACGACGACTGCGACGCTCAGATCGACGACGCCGACACGAGCCTCGACGCGACGACCGGCGGCACCTACTACCGCGACACCGACGCCGATGGCTTCGGCGCGGCCGCGGCGGTCGTTCGGGCTTGTGTGGTGCCCAGCGGCGCGGTGACCAACGCGCTGGACTGCGACGACACGCGCCTCGCCGTCAACCCCCTGGCCACCGAGGTCTGCAACAGCCTCGACGACGACTGCGACGGCCTCTCGGACGACGCGGACCCCGGTGTGAGCCTCGCCACCACCGGCACCTACTACACCGACGCCGATCGCGACGGCTTCGGCTCCGCGACCGCCCCCCTGCGGGCCTGTGTGCAGCCCGCCGGCAGCGTGACCGGGTCTACCGACTGCGACGACGCGCGGGCGGCGGTGAACCCCGCGGCCACCGAGCTCTGCAACGGCATCGACGACGACTGCGACGCCCGCGTCGATGACGCCGACAGCAGCCTCAGCCTCGCCTCGGCCACCACCAGCTACCGCGACGCCGACGGCGATGGCTATGGCAGCGCCGCCACCACCACCCGCACCTGCACGGTGCCCTCGGGCTACGTCTCCAGCGCCACCGACTGCGACGATGGGCGCGCGGCCGTCAACCCCGCCGCCACCGAGGTCTGCAACAGCCTCGACGACGACTGTGACAGCCGCATCGACGACGCCGACAGCAGCCTCAGCCTCGCCTCGGCCACCACCAGCTACCGCGACGCCGACGGCGATGGCTATGGCAGCGCCAGCAGCACCACCCGCAGCTGCACGCTGCCCCCGGGCTACGTCTCGACCGCCACCGACTGCGACGACAGCAGCGTCGCCGTCTCGCCCTCGGCCTCGGAGCGCTGCAACAGCGTGGATGACGACTGCGACGGCACCATCGACGAGAGCAGCGCCATCGACGCGGGCACCTACTACCGCGACGCCGACGGCGATGGCTTTGGCAGCAGCGCCGTCACCAGCCGCGCCTGCAGCCGACCCAGCGGCCATGTGGGCACCAGCGGCGACTGCGACGACGCGGCGCTCAGCCGCTACCCCGGCGCCGACGAGCTGTGCAACAGCGCCGATGACGACTGCGACGGGACGGCCGACGAGTCGTGGGTCCTGACCAACTTTAGCGCCAGCCCCAGCGCGGTGATGCAGCTCAACGGCAGCAGCGCGGTCACCAGCGGCTACCTGCAGCTCACCCCGACCGCGGGCGGCACCGGCACGGCCTTCTACTTTGACCCCATCCCGGGATCGACCTGGGAGGTCAGCTTCACCTTCGCGACGGGCGGCGGTTCGGGCGCGGATGGGCTCGCCTTGGCCTTCCTCGCCTCCACCGACTACTCGCTGATCGGCGCCTCGGGCGGCGGGCTCGGCTATTCGGGCCTGCCCGGCTACGCGGTGGAGTTTGACACCTACGAGAACGCCGGCGTCGATCCCAACGGAAACCACGTCGCGGTGGTGAACGCGGCGACGATGGGCAACTTTAGCTACAGCACCAGCGTCCCCACCTTTGAGGACACCGGCTGGCACGCGGCGACCGTTCGCTACGAGGTCGGCCGGGTGCGGGTGTGGATCGACGGCGCGCTGCGGGTCGACACCACCGTCAGCGGCTACAGCGCCGCCGAGTGGCTCATCGGCTTCACCGCGGCGACCGGCGGCTCGACGAACTACCACCTCATCGATGACGTCGAGGTCGGCTGCCCCTGAGCGGCGGCCCGCGTCGCGCCTAATGGTGGTAGGCGCCGCCCCACAATAGCGTGCTCACCCGGTAGAGCTGCTCGACCAGGGTGAGGCGGGCCAGCTCATGGTTGAGCACGAGGCGGGACAGGGCGAGCACCTTCCAGGCCGCCGCCCGCACCGCCGGGTCGTGGCCATAGGGGCCGCCGATGGCGAAGACGAGCCGGGTGGCGCCGAGGCGCGCGCCCTCGTCGATCCAGCCGGCGAAGGCCTCGGTGGTGGGCAGCTCGCCGCGCTCGTCGAGGCAGATCAGCCGATCGCTGGGCCCTAGCTCCGCGAGGATGCGCTTGCCCTCCTCGGCCCGCACCGCGTCCACGTCGCCGCGGAACAGGGCCGGCTTGAGCAGGCGCTCGTCTAGGCTGAGCTGGCGCGGCAGGCGCTTGGCATACTCCTGCACGCCGGCGTCGGCCCAGGCCTCGCGGCCCTTGCCCACCCGCAGCAGGACGGCCTTCACGCGTCGGAGCCGGGGTCGGTCTCTTCGTCGAGATCGGCGTCGTCTAGGTCATCCTCGTCTTCGTCCAGCTCGTCCTCGTCGAGGCCGTCGAGATCGGCGTAGTCGGCGGGGTTGATGCCGGCCAGATCGGGGTCGGCCTCCGCTTCGCCGTCCTCGTCCTCGTCTTCGTCGTCCCAGTCGTCCTCGTCGTCGTCGGGCGCGAGCAAGGAGCGCTCGTCGGCGGCCTGGGACTCGCCGGGCAGCAGGCCGTGGGGCGTGAGGCCGAGCTCCTCCATCGGGATCTGGCGGGCGTCCACCCACAGGCCGTCGAGGTCGTAGGTGTCGCGGGCGGCCTCTTCAAAGACGTGCACGATGACGTCGCCGAGGTCAATCAGGGCCCAGCGGCCGGCCTCGAGGCCCTCGATGCCGAGCGGGCGGCCGCGGCCGGCGTCCTTGTGGCTGGAGACCACGCGGTTGGCGATGGCGCGCACTTGCCGGCTGCTGGTGCCGGTGCAGAGCACGAGCACGTCGCAGTAGGAGGTGCGGCCGGTGACGTCGAGCACGACGATGTCGCGGGCCTTGATGCTGGCCACGGCGCGCACGCCGATCTGGGTGAGGACGTCGATGCCCTCGGCGGCGGTGCGGCCCGCGGCGCGGAGCGGGCGGGGCGGGTTGGACTCGGTCATTGTTTCCTCGGGGAGCGCGGGCGCGCGGGCGGGGCCGCCTCGGGGTCCGCGCCCACTGGCGTCGGGGCGATGGGCGCCGACAGCGGCTTGATGTTGATGGGTAACTTTAGGCCTTGATCGGCCCCAATTGCGGAGACAGCGAGCTGAAAAGAGGCCTGCACTTGGCGGTCGCCCTGCAGGCGGGTGGCCTCGACCTCGGCCACGAGGCGCACGGCGGAGGCGGTGTCGAGCCACAGCTCCCCGGACAGGGCGCGCAGGGGATCGACGGGGGCGGCGGGCTCGACCTTGGCCTTGGCCTTGGCCTTGCGCTTGGCCTTGGCGGCCGGCGCGGGGGCCTCGGGCTCGGGCAGCGGCGCGAGGGACAGGGTGTAGCGCCGAACCGGCCGGCCCTCAATGACCTCAGCGCCTTGATCTTCGTAGAGGATGCGCCCCTCGAAGGGGCCGAGCGCTTGATCCCAGAGGTTCCAGGCGGCCCGGAGCTCCATTCGGTACGGATCGGCGTCGGCGCGCTGCTCCCAGAGCTCGTCGGCGCCGGGCCGCGAGACGTAGGGGGCGCCGTCCATCACCCGCACGCCGCTGGCGAGGCGGCCGTCGGCCACCCGGCGGTGCTCGAAGTGGTCCCAGTCCTGCCACCAGATCTCGACGGCGTCTTCGCTCACCTGGGCCTCGAAGCCGGGGCGCTCCACCGTCTGGCGAAGGCGCGCGAGGCTGTGGTGCGGGCCGAGCTTGTCCATCGAGTCGAAGATGATGTCCTCGCTGGCGACGGCGAGCTTGTCGGCTTCAGAGGGGCCGAGGCAGCCGAGCGTCGGCAGCAGCGCGATGACCCACCGGCCGCGCGGGGCTCCGGTCTGGCGGGCCGCGGCGCTCATCCCCGGTCACCAGGCGGGCCCTCCCAGTCGTCGACCCAGCCGTCCTCGTCGAAGTCGGCGGTGGCGCTGACCAAGCGCAGCTCGGGCTTGCCCCCCGGGGGCGCCTCGTCGTCGGTGTCGTCGTCGTCGGCGTCCTCATCGTCGTCACCGTCGTCACCGTCGTCACCGTCGTCGTCGGACTCATCGCCGTCGTCACCGTCGTCGTCAGACTCATCGCCGTCGTCATCGGCCTCGTCGTCGGTGTTTTCGCCGTCGTCATCGGCCTCGTCGTCGGTGTTTTCTCCGTCGTCGTCGCCGTCCTCGTCCTCTTCTTCGTCGAAGAGGTCGGGGTCGAGCTCGAGCTGCTCGTCGTCGCCCTCGTCGCCGTCATCGCCGTCATCGCCGTCGTCGTCGTCCTCTTCGTCGAGCTCGTCCTCGGCCGAGAGGGCGTACTCCCACTCCACGCCCTCGGGCGTGACGCCCTTCATGCGGCGGGGCAGGGGCGCCTCGGCGGGCAGGGGCGCCTCGGACAGCAGGGCGGGGTTGGGCGCGGGCAGCTCGGGCACCGGCAGCTCTTGCACGAGGCGGAACAGCAGCGCCTTGAGCTCGGGCAGGCCGAGGCCGGTGACCGCGGAGATGCGGAGCACCCGGCGGTCTGGGGCGGCCCGACGCACGGCCTTGTAGGCGGCTTTTGCGGCCTCGGGCGGCATGGTGTCGAGCTTGGTGAGGACGATGATCTCGGGGCGCTCCAGCAGGCTCGCGTCGAAGCGGCCGAGCTCGGCCCGGATGATGTCGTAGCGCTCCTCGGGCGGCAGCTCCTCGTCCGGCGACAGGCTCAGCAGGTGCAGCAGCAGCCGGGTGCGCGCCACGTGCCGCAAGAAGCGGTGGCCGAGGCCCACGCCCTCTGCTGCGCCCTCGACGAGGCCGGGGATGTCGGCCACGACGAAGCTGCCGTCGGTGCCCATGTCCACCACGCCGAGGTTGGGCACCAGCGTGGTGAAGGGGTAGTCGGCAACCTTGGGGCGGGCGGCCGAGATACGGGAGATGAGCGTGCTTTTGCCGGCGTTGGGGAAGCCGAGCAGCCCCACGTCCGCCATCAGCATCAGCTCCAGGCGGAGGCGGCGCTCTTGGCCGGGCCAGCCGGGGGTGGTCTTGCGGGGCGCGCGGTTGGTGCTGGTCTTGTAGCGGAGGTTGCCGAAGCCGCCGTCGCCGCCCTTGGCCGCGATGAGGGTGTCGCCGGCGTTGACGAGGTCGCCGACCAGGCCGCCGGTGCCCTCGTCGTAGACCCGGGTGCCCAGCGGCACCTCGATGATGGTGTCGTCGCCGTCGGCGCCGGTCATCTGCCGGCTGCCGCCGCGCTCGCCGTCTTTGGCGCGCCAGATGGGGTTGCTGCGCAGCTCCAGCAGGGTGCTTTTGCCGGTGGAGGCGACGATGCGCACCTCGCCGCCGCGGCCGCCGTCGCCGCCGTCGGGCCCGCCGAAAGGCACGTACTTCTCTCGGCGGAAGGACATGGCGCCGTCGCCCCCCTTGCCGCTCGCCACGTGCACGTGGACCTCGTCGATGAACCGCATCCCTCACCCCTGCGGCGCGCTCAGGCGCCGCCCTTCGCTATCCGGCCCGAATGGCCGCCGGGCGCCCTGGCGCCGGACCAAAATGAAAAGCCACCCGCCACGTGCGCGTGGGGGGTGGCCTCGGATCGAGCTCGTCTCCGCTGCTGCCCCCGCCACGCGCGCGCGGCTGGGGCCACGATGGGCGCTCGAGGCGCCCCCGAAGCCGCTCAGCTGCCCCAGCGCGAGCCGGGGCGGGCTTTGCCCTCAGGCCTCGATCGTCTCGACGGTCTCAGCGACCTCGGCGACGGTGTAGACCGAGACCTGGCGGCGGTTGCGGCGGCGCTCGAAGCGAACAACGCCGTCGCGCAGGGCGAAGAGCGTGTAGTCGCGGCCGAGGCCCACGCCCTCACCGGGGTGGTACTTGGTGCCCGTCTGGCGAACGATGATGGTGCCGCTGGGGATCACCATGCCGTCGTGACGCTTGATGCCACGGTACTTCGGCTGCGAGTCGCGGCCGTTGCGAGTCGAGCCCTGGCCCTTTTTATGTGCCATGGTTGTGTCTCCTCAGACGCTGATGGTCTTGATGACCAGGGTGGTCTCGCTCGGCCGGAAGCCGCGCTGGACACGGGACCGCACGCGGCGGGTGTACTTGAACATGTCGCGCTTGTGGCCCTTGCCGTGAGCGGCGACCTCAGCGACGACCTTGGCGCCAGCCACGAGGGGCGCGCCGATGACCGGGCCGCCCTCGCCGCCGCCGACCATGAGCACGTCGGTGATCTCGATGGTGCTGCCGGCCTCGGCAGCCAGGCGCTTGACGGTCAGGGTGTCGCCCTCGGACACCTTGTGCTGCTGCCCACCCGCGCGGATGATGGCATACATTGGGAGCTCCAGAGACGCGGGACATCAGGTGGCGCTGCGCGCGCGTCGCGGGGCGACGGCGCGGCGGGGCTCGGCTGTGGGATCTGCCCCCCCCGCGGTGCTGGGGGCCGATCGGGCCGGTCGCCCGGGTGAGGGGCGGGCCGGGCCACGGCGCTGGGCCGCGGCATCACAGCGTCGTCGACGCTATTCTCGTCGAAGCGGAACCCCCGCAGCGACGACTCTGACTTGGTGGGCCCAGAGCGGCCCGCCACATGACAGCAGGCGCCCTCTAGGCTGGCGCTTGCCGCTTGTCAAGGTGGAGCGGGCGCCGTTGGCCGCGGGTGCAGGTGGGAGGGCGCCGTCCTCCGGCGCGCTTTGGGGCCGGGCCCCCGCTGGGGCGAGGCCGCCCTGGCCCGTGGCGCTGGGGGGCGTTGCGGGGGGCCGCGCCCCCCGCCCCAAGCGCCGCAGCCGAGGACCGCGGCCGCTGGACGCTCAGGCCCGTGGGCCCAAAATGACGCGCAGGTGGTCAATCCGGGCGTGGACCTCGTCGGTGCTCATGCCCTGGAAGCGCTCGGGCAGCATGCGGCGGGCGCTGGCCTCGAAGACCGCGAGCATCTCCATCAGCTCCAGCATGCGGGTGTCCCGGCTGGGGATCACGTCAGCGACGGCCTCATCGACGTCGGTCTGCTCCAAGTGGGCGTGCCCGGCCTCGGCGGCCCGGGCGCCGGCCGCCAGCACCACGCTCTCGAGCTCGGCGGCGGAGTAGCCCTCGGTGTCCACCGCCGCGCGCTCAAAATCAGCGCCAGCGGCCAACACCAGCTGGTTGCGGCGGGCGACGGCGGCGAGCACGGCCACCCGCTCGCTGTGGGCCTCGGGGTGGAAGAAGGGCACCTTGAGGTCGAAGCGGCCCGGGCGCTTGAGGTCGGCGTCGAGCTTGTCGGGGCGGTTGGTCATCATCAAAATGACGACCCGGCCGCGGTGGCTGGTGTCGGACATGAATTCTTTGAGGCGCGCGATGACCCGGCTGCTGGTGCCGCCGTCGCCGTCGCTGGCCGAGCCCATGCTGCGGTCCGCCTCGTCGAGGATGAGCAGGACGTAGCCGAGCCCATCGACGACCTGGAGGATCTTTTCGAGGTTGCCTTCGGTGCTGCCCACCCACTTTTCGCGGAAGTTTTTGAACTTGAGGCAGGTGAGGCCGCTCTCGGCCGCGAAGGCCTCGGCCATGAAGGTCTTGCCGGTGCCCATCGGGCCCACGAAGATGATGCCCATCGGGACACGGGCTTTGTGGCCGTCTTTGATGGCCTTGGCCACCCGCATCAGGTCGTCTTTGAGGCGGTCCATGCCGCCGACGTCGGCGAAGCCGTGGCTGGGGTCGACGAATTCGACGAGGCCGTGGCACTCCTGCTCGATCACCCGCTTTTTGCGGCGGGCCACGGTGCGGAAGGTGATGGGCTCGGCGCTCTGGCGAGCCTGCCGGAAGATCCCACGGATCTGCACCAAGGACAGGCCGGCGGTGACCTTGGCGAGCTGCTCGTCGCTCACCTCGCTGCGGGCGCCCTCGCGGTCGACCTGCGCCAAAAAGGCGCGCCTCGCGGCCTCATCGGGCAGGGGCACGTTGACCGTGGCGAGCTGCGGGCTGCTGAGCACCCGGCGGTGCACGTCGGTGAGGTTCTCGGCGCAGAGCACGACGATGTTGTCGCTGTCGAGCAGGGCCGGGGCGCTGCTCCAGCGCTGCAGGGCCACGAGGTTGGCCTTGTCCTGCTCGCCCATAAAGCCGAGATCGCCCATGGGCACGATGGCCTCGACATAGTCCAGGATGACGGCCGAGGTCTGGGCGGCGTTGGTGAGCAGGCCCTCCAGCAGCGGCAGCACGTCGCCGGGCGCGGTGGGCCAGGCCCCGAGCGCGCCCTCGCCCCGCAGCGCCATGCCGACGGAGATGACGGCCCGCAGGCGCTTCTCGAAGGCGCGGTCCGGGCACTTGACGCCCTCGGACACGTTGTAGCTGACGACCACGTCGCGGCTGCGGGCGAAGAAGCGCTCCAGCAGCTCGCGCAGGGGCAGGTAGGCGAGGACGCCGTCGTCGCCGGCGTAGGGGTGCAGGTCGCGCAGGTTGCCGTGCACGATGAACATGCTGGCTTCGCCCGAGAGGTATCGGGCGCGCAGCTCTTCGAGCCAGCCGGGCAGGGTGGGGGCGGCGCTCATCGGGACCTCCGGGCGCGCGGATGCGCCGGGGGCGGCGAGGCGCGCGGGCGCGGAGCTAACCCGGCGGGCTCAGCGCGCGGCGGCCTCGAGGTGCAGCAAGGTGAGGGCGGCCTCAGCCCGGACGCGCCCGGCTGAATCTTCCTCGGACATCCGGGCGGTCACCGCCGCGCGCAGGGCGGGCTGGGCGGCGCGGCGCAGGGCGCGCAGCGCGGCGAGCTGCACGCGGTCGTCCTCGTCTTGGAGGCCGGCGGTGAGCAGGGCGGGGGCGGCGCGCTGCAGGCGGCGGTCGGGCTCGGGCGCGGCGAGGGCCCCGCCCAAGGCGGCGAGGGCGCGGGCCCGGCGCTCGCGATCTTCGGGGTCGGCGGCGGCCTCGAGCAGCGCGGCGCTGTGGCCGAGGCCGCGGGCCGCGAGGTGGAGCTCGGCGAAGCTGCGCTCGGGGCCCGGCGCGCCCTCCGCTGCCCGCTGCAGCAGGGCGGTGGCCTCGGGGCCCGGGCAGGGGCCGAGCTCGTCGATGGCGCCGATCCGCACCATGCGGTCGCTGTCGTCGAGCATGGCCCGCAGGGCGGCCTCGGCGGGCTTGGAGCCCCAGCCCAGCAGCAGGGCGGCGAGCGGGGCGGAGATCTCCGGCTCGACCAGCGGGAGGGCCGCCTCGAGGGCCGGCTGGAGGACCCGGGCGTCCTCGGCGGCCAGATCGCGCAGAAAGCCGAGCTCCAGCGGCAGCTCGCCCTGTTGGAGCGCGGCGGCGGTCGTGGCGGCGGCCTCGGGCCGGCCGTGGTGCAGGGCGGCGAGCCCGCAGGGGCCCTTGGCCCAGACAGGCGCCTTGCTGAGATTGGCGTCAATGAGGGCGTTGAGCGCGTCGGAGCCCGGTGCCCGCAGGGCCGCGGCGCAGGCAACATAGGGCCCGAGCTCGGGGCGGCCGGCCATGCCGAGGAGCATGCGCTGGGACTCCGGCTCGGCCCCGCGGGCGGCCAGCGCCTCGCTGGCTTGGCGCTGCACCCAGGGGCTCGGGTCGAAGGCGGCGCGGGGGCCAAAAGCGCCGCCGCCGGGCGCGGGATCGATGCGGATCAACGCCGCGAGCGCGAGGCCACGCACCCCGGGGTCGGTGTCGGCGCTGGCCTCGACCAGGGCTGCCTGGGCCGGCCCCGGGTCGAGGCCGGGCCGGAGCTC
>CANHON010000148.1 GCA_947462115.1 Deltaproteobacteria bacterium
ACTTCGAGGCGCCGGTCGAGGGGGCCGCGCGCTGCGACGTGCCCTATGGGGCCGACGAGCCCGAGGGCGCCCTGTCCGTCCCCTGAACGCCCGGAGCCGAACATGTGGCGCCTCGCTGAGCCCGACGACGACGACGCCATTGTCGCCCTGTGCGCCGCCCTCTACGCCGAGGACCCGAGCCCGGTGGCAGAGGCCCCCGCCCACATGGCCGAGACCCTCCGGGCCTTGCGCGCCCGCCCCAGCCGCGGCCGGGCGGTGGTCTGCGCGCCGGGGGCCGAGGTGCTGGGCTACGCCTTGATCTTGCCGTTCTGGAGCAACGAGCTCGGCGGGCCGGTCAGCTTCATCGACGAGCTCTACGTCGGCCCGGCCGGCCGGGGCCGCGGCCTGGGCAGCGCGCTGCTGAACGCCCTCAGCGAGGGCGCCTTCGCCGATGAGCCCCCGGTCGCCCTGATGCTGGAGGTCACCCCCGACAACCACCGGGCCCAGGCCCTCTACGCCCGCCTCGGCTTCTCCGGAAAGAACCGCGCCTGGCGCAAGCAGCTGCGCCCGGCTCAGCCAAGCAGCGCGTCGTAGCCCAGCTTTCCGATGAGGACCACCATCACCGCTTGCATCACCCGCCGCACGAAGGGCGCGCCCCGGCTGAGCGCGAGCTTGGCGCCGAGCAGGCCGCCCGCGGCGTTGGCGGCGGCCATCGGCAGGGCCCAGCCCCAGCGGATGTCTCCGCGGGCCCCAAAGACCAGCAGGGCCGCGAGGTTGGTCGCCACGTTCACCGCCTTGGCGGCGGCCGAGGCCCCCACAAAGTCGAGGCCCAGGGCCCCAATAAAGGCGAAGATCAAGAAGGTGCCGGTGCCAGGCCCGATGATCCCATCGTAGAGCCCGAGCCCCAGGCCCAAGGCGACGGCGAGCAGGCGGCGCTCCCGGCCGCGCGGCACGCTGCCCCAGTCTGGCTTGAGGAAAACGAAGACCGCCACGCCGATCAGCAGCGGCAGCGCCAGCATCCGAAACCAGCCCGGCGGCAGGGCGGTGGCGAGGCGCGCGCCGATGTTCGCGCCGATGAAGGCCGCGCCCGCCGCCATCCCCACCGAGGCCCACGGCAGGGTCAGCGAGCGGCCGTAGCGGCTCAGCGCCACGGTGGTGCCCCAGATCGACGCCGCCTTGTTGGTGCCGAGCACCACGCCCGGCGCGGCCTCCGGAAGCAGGGCCATCAAGGCCGGCAGCTGGATGAGCCCGCCGCCGCCCGCCATGGCGTCGAGCAGCCCGGCGAAGAAGGCCGCGAGGCAAGCGAGCGCCACGCGCGGCAGCTCGGCGGGGTCCGGCAGCATGGGCACTCCGAGGGGGGCGCTCAGCGCGCGAGGTTGACCGACCAGTCGTAGGGCAAGGTGCGCAGGGCGTAGCCGCCGGCGCGCAGGGCAGCGGCCTCCTCGGGCGCGCTATAGCGGGCCACGAAGCCGGCGATCGCCGAGGCTTTGGGCGTTAGGCCCGGCACGGGCGGCGCCGGGCTGCGGGCGAAGTCCTCGCCGAACCAGTCGAAGATCGCGGACAATTCCAGCTGCTTGGTGGTGCGGTTGAGGCGGGCGCCGCCCCCGCGGATCCAGGCCTGGGTCACGGCCTCGAGCTCGGCGTTGAGCCCCGCCGCGGTGAACGGCGCGGCGGCCAGCGGCGGGCAGCCCCGGCTCGCGCAGTTCAGCGCGGCGTGGACCCTGGGATCGCCCATCGGCCGCAAGATCTGGTGCTCGATGTGGTCGAGGGTGATGCTGCGCCCGGCGACCACGAAGCTGCGCCGCTTCCAGGGCTGGCCGCCGTCGAGGTCGCGGATGCTGCCGAGCGGCCAGTTGTCGGCCACCAGATCGACCGTCAGCGCGTTGTAGGCGTTGATCCAGAACGCCATCTTGGCGGCCGGCTCGGTCGGCTCCACCGCCGTCGCCAGGCTGGCGAGGTAGGCGTCCAAGGGCTTGGCCGCCGCGACCGCCGGGTAGCGCACGCCGGTGGACGTGCGGTGCTCGCGCAAGGTGCGCGCCCAGCCGTCCTCTTCGGCGCGGGCCGGCCCCGCCGCGAGCCCCATCGTCCAGAGGCACAGCAGCGCGATGGCGCGCAGCCCGGCGCGGACCGGGGAAGGGAGGGGCAGCGTGGGGAGGGTGTGCATGGGCGCTCCGGGGCCTGCGGGGCCGCGCGTGGGATAATCCGACCGGCGGCGCCGCCCACCGACGCCCCGGACGGAGCCCATGACCATCCCGCTCATCTTTGGCCTGCTGGTCATCTTTTTGATGTTCTTCGGCGCCGCCCTGGCCATCGCCACCGAGGGCCAGCCCGATGAGGAGCTCCTCGATTGACCCGCGCCGCCCCGCCGCCCGTCCCCACCGCCGTCCCCCCCGCCGTCCCCACCGCAGTTCCCCTGTGCATCCCGGCCTGGATGCTGCTCTGCGGCGAGCAGCGCTTCGATCACATCGCCGACCTGCGCGCGCCCGAGGCCTACGCCCGCGGCCACCTCGCCGGGCCCGCTGCGTGCCCTACGAGGTGTTTCAGATCGAGGCCCTCGCGCTGTTCCCGGTCGAGGACAGCGTGCTGGTCGTTGATCCCGGCGGGGCCCGCGCGGCGGACTTCGCGGTTTTTCTGCGCCGCCGGGGCCAGGTCGCGTCCTACCTCGAGGGGGGCTACGCCGCCTGGACCGGCCCCCTCACCGTCGGAGCGGCCCCATGAGCACCCCGAAGGCCCCGCTCGGCTTTGGCACCGCCTTCGACGCGCACCTCGCCGCCACCACCCCCTGCATCTTCACCTGCGACGCCGACGGCGAGCTGCGGCTCTGCCTGGAGCGCAGCCGCGAGGCCTGGGACCGCCTCGCCGAGGCCGGGGGCGCGCCGCCGGTCTTCGCCGACACCCACGCGCTCCTCCGCGACCGGGGCACCGGCTGGGTGATGTACGTCCGGGCCGGCGCGCCGGCGCTCCTGAGCCCGCACCCTCGGGCCGACGTCGCCATCTATGCCGACCAGCACGCTGCCCTGAGCGCGCTCGCCGCCCTGAGCCGCCCGCCGGTGCTGCGACCGGGCGACCCGCGCTGGCCGCCGGGCGCCCCCACCTCGACGGCCGAGGCCGAGCCGCCCGCCCCGCCCCTGCCGACCGCCAGCTCCGCGCCGTCGAGCCCCTGAAGGGCCCTCCCCGCGCCGCTCAGGGCGCCGGAGGGATCGCCTCCGCCGGGTCCGCCTCCGACGGGTCCTTCGCCTCGTTGACCTCGGTGGCTTCCGCCGGGTTCGCCTCGGCCGGGATCGGCTCGGCGGGGA
The DNA here is from genome assembly GCA_947462115.1 of Deltaproteobacteria bacterium. Classification (GTDB taxonomy): domain Bacteria; phylum Myxococcota_A; class UBA796; order UBA796; family UBA2385; genus JAEUKK01. The sequence continues at coordinate 3,276 of CANHON010000148.1, forward strand.
TCGGCTCCGCCGGCGGTGGGCGGGGCGGGAGGCGGTCCAGCGGCCCCACCGAGGCCGGTGAGTAGAAGCGGCGGGCCTCCCCGACGCTGATCCAGCCCATGTCCGCGGCGGTTTGGTGGCCCACCCGCAGCTCGTCGAGCGAGCGCGGCTCGAGCTCCACGCCGGGCCCCACCGGGCGGTCCACCGCCATCAGCTCCGCCCACCGCTGGGGGTAGAGCGGGTCGGCCCAGGGCTCGACAAAGCCCTCGGGGTGCTTGGCGAGGCTGTTGTCGTCGTAGAGGTCCAGCGCGCCGAGGGTGTGGGCGAGCTCGTGGGCGACGGTGAGCGCGGCGTAGCCGGGGTTCTGCTCGGCCACGTCGATGTAGGAGACGGCGATGCGGCCCCGGGCGCTGCCGCGGCTGTGCGACGCGAGATCACCGTCCTGCGGCCCATAGATGACGTAGAGCCGCACCGCCGCCGCGTCGGGGTCCTCGCCCCGGGCCACCACCGCCGCGCGCAGGGCCCGGCTGGTCTGAAGAGCGCGCCAGGGCCCCATCCAGATGGGGTCGCTGTCCATATAGGGCGGCGGCAGGGTCGGCAGGCCCGCCAGGGGCGACCGCATCTCCAGGTGCAGGTAGCCCTCGGGTCCGCCGTAGCGGGCCCGCTCCCCGTTGAACCAGGTGGCGATGTCGCGCAGGCGGTCGAGGGGGGCGCCCGGCTGCGGATCGCCGCGATCGTTGAGGTGGCGCACCAAAGGCGACCAGCGCTGGCCCTCCGGCGCGAACTGGTAGAGCGCCACCCGCACCGGCCCATGCGGGCTCGTGGCCGCCCGATCGGCCTCGATCCCCCGCCAGACCTCGTACAGAAAGACGACGAACAGGAACAAGACGAACAGCTGCCGCTGGCGGACCCGGCGCTTGGGCCCCCGGTGGCGGGCCCAGCAGGGCGGGCACACCTCCTCCCCGCCGGCGGCGTCCCGGCAGGTGGTGCAGACCGGGACCCCGCAGCGCACGCAGCGCCGGCCCGCCATGCGCCCGGAGTGCCAGGCGCAAAAGGCGCTCGACGCCTCGACCGGCTCCACCAAAATGACGACCACTGCGCCCAAGGCGCGCAGCTTCTCGGCGGTGTGGCGGGCGGCCTCGGCGTCGGCGGTGACCCGGGTGACCAGGGGCAGCCCAAGGGGCGCCGGCGCGGCGGGGGCCCCGGGGATGGCCTTGCGGAGCGCGTCCTCGGCGCCCGGCTCCGCGCGCACCACCATCACGCGCCAGCGCTGCGGGGCGGCTTCGGCGGCGGCGGCATCGCTCAGGGTGACCTCCGGGGGCCGGGTGTGCACCGAAACATCGGCCCGGACGCGCGGCGCTGGAGCCTAGCCCGCAGCGCAGGGCGCCGCCGCCGGTGGCCGGGGCCCAGGACGCGCCCGCACCGCGTGGATAGCCCGCCCGGCATGGGACTCACCGCCTTTTCCGTGCTCGCGGCCGCGGCGCTCTGCGCGCTCGGCGAGCTGCGCGGCCAGCCCGGCCCCGGCGTGGCCCTCCTGTTGCTGTGGGGCCTCGTGGTGCTCCGCGCGCCCACGCCCCGGGGCGGCCTCGGGGCCTTGGCGCTGAGCGCCGGGCTGCTCCGCTTGGTCTTGCTGTGGAGCGAGCCGAACCTCTCGGATGACCTCGCCCGCTACCTCTGGGAGGGCCGGGTGGTGGCGCTGGGCGAGAGCCCCTACCTGCACGCGCCGGCCTCGCCCCACTGGGCCGCGCGCTTCGCCGAGGACCCCCAGCGCATCGCGGTCAACCACCCCACCATCCCCAGCATCTACCCGCCCCTGGCCCTCTACCTCTGGGCCTTCATGTCGAAAATATCTTCCACTACGTTGTTCTACCGCATGGTCTCCGCCGCCGCCGACCTCGGGGTGGCGCTGACCTTGGGCGCGATCTTGCAGGGGCGCGGCCGCAGCCTGCGCGGGGCCTGGCTCTACGCCCTGATGCCCCTGATGGCGGTCGAGTCGGCAGGCTCCGGCCACTTGGAGCCCCTGGCCTTGCTGCCCGCCGCCCTCGCGGTCCGGGCCCATGACCGGGGCGGCAGCGGCGCGGCCTGGGCGGCGGTGGGGGCCGCCATCAAGCTTCTGCCCGGCGTCATTTTCGTGGGCCTCGCCCGCCGCAGCCCCGGCGTCGCGCTGCTCGCGGTCGGCTTCGCCGTCGCCATCACGCTGCCCTTCCTCAGCGACGGCCCGGCCCTGCTCGAGGGCCTCGGGGCCTACGCCGCCCATTGGTCCTTCAACGGCAGCCTCGCGCCCCTGCTCGCCGCCGGGCTCGGAACGTTGGGCCTCGACGGATGGGCCCGCCCGGTGGGGATCGGCCTCGGGGCCGGGGTCTGCGCCTGGGCCCTGCAGCGGCGCCGCGACCCGGCCGAGCTCTGGCTGTGGGCCGGCGGGGCCTTCGTCCTCCTGAGCCCCACCGTCCACCCCTGGTACCTCGGCTGGGCCTGGGTCCCGGCCCTGCTGCTCGGCCGCGGGAGCTGGAGCGTGCTCGCCTGGCTGATGCCGCTCTGCTACGTTGTTCTCGGCACGATCGACGAGGCGAGCGGCGCCTGGACCGAGCCCGCCTGGACCGCCCCGGTGATCTACGGGGGCTTCGGCCTCGCCGCGCTCTGGGGCGGCGTGCAGGGGCTCCGGTCGCCGGCCCGCCTCGGCGCCCCGCCGGCAGCGCGCCCCGCCGCTTAGGCTGTGACCCAAACCGGAGGCCCGATGTCCGCCGCTTGGCCCTGCCCGCCGCCCCCCGATGTGCCCCGCGTCGGCCTCAGCCCCGACGAGGCCCTCGGCGACTGGGGCGGCGAGGGTCGCCTCGCGCTCGCGATCCCCGACGCCACCCGCCCGCTCGACCCCACCGCGGCCCTGCGCGCGCTGCGGGCCCGGCTGCCCCACCTCGGCCCGGTGCTGGTCGGCCTCGGCCTGCACCGGCCGCTGTTCGCCGCCGAGCGCGCCGCCCTGCTCGCCGCCTGCCGCGCGGCCGGCATCGACGAGAACAGCCTGATTGAGCACAACCCCGACGCCTGTGTCTCCTTGGGCGAGCGCGCCGGCCTTCCAGCCCTGGTGCACCCCGCCGTGGCCGAGGCCCCCGCCACCCTCGCGCTCGGGGTCTGCGAGCTGCACCAGTACGCCGGGGTCTCCGGCGGCCACAAGGCGGTGGCGGTGGGCCTCGGCGGCCGGGCCACCATCGCCGGCCTGCACGCCCGGGCCCGGGTGCTGGCGGACGGCGTGCGCATCGGCCAGCTCGAGGGCAACCCCTTTCGCGAGGCCATCGACCAGCTCGGCGAAGCCGCGCGCTGCCGCTGGGCCCTGCTCTGCGCGGCGAGCCCCCAGGGGCCGCGGTGGATCTTCGGCGAGCCGCGGGCCGCGGTGCGGGCGGGCCTCGCGCTCCTCGACGCCTTTGAGCCCACCGACGCCATCTACGACGAGGCCGTGCTCGTCGTGCCCGCCGCCAAGGCCACCAGCCTCTACCAGGCCAGCCGGGCCGCCACTTACCTCGGCCTGAGCCCGGCCCCGCCGCTGCGCCCCGGCGCGCCCATCACCATCGAGGCGGCCATGCCCGAGGGCCTCGGGGCCGAAGCGGGCTTCTGCGCGGCGCTCCAGGCGAGCCAAGGCGACTGGTCCCGCCTGCTGTCGGGCCCCGAGCCCACCGGCGCCGGCGCCCAGCGCGCGGTGATGTTGGCCTTGTTGGCGCAGCTTCACCCCCTGCGCCTGCGCGGCCTCGCCGATCCCGGCCCGCTGCGGGCCCTGGGCTTCGACGCCGAGGCCGGCCCCGCCACCCCCGGTCCCGGCGCGCTGCGGGTGCCCGAGCCCTTCTCCCGGCTGCCGCAGCGGCGGGGCTGAGCGCCTCAGCGCAGCAAGAAGGTGGCGTCCTCCCAGCCGAAGGCGACGCCGCCGCCGCTGTTCACGTAGCCACGCACCCGATCCGGCAACAAGAACTCCGGGTCGAGGGGCGCGAGGTCGCCGAGGCTCACCCCGGTGAACTGACCGCGCAGCTCCAGATCGGCCGGATCGGTTCCCCAGAGCACCGTCTGCGTCTGGCTGCCCGCCCGCGGCCACTCGGTGATGGGGGTCGGTCCGCCGCACTCCCCGTTGAGGCCCGGGGTGAGCAGCAGGGCGCGCCCTTCATCGCTGAGGATCCAGAGGTCGTGGAAGGGCACCGGCGTGCGGGCGGTGGAGTCGTCGTCGGCGACGCTGCCCACCATGCGGGTGCCGCTGTGCAGCTCAGTGAACACGTCGCGCAGCGCGTCCATCTGCTCCTCGGAGTAGACAGCGCCGGTCGAGGGCTGGGCGTAGCTCAGGGCGAGCTCGGTGGTCGTGGCGATGCGCCGGTCGGGCACGACGCTGGCCTCGCCGGCGATGTGGGCGAAGGGGGCGGCCGCGTCGTCGGCGCACTTGCTCCAGGGGTTGGTCGGCCCCGCCTGAAGCATGACCAGCTGCTGGCTGTCGGTCATCTGCAGCTCGGTCCAGCCCCCCTCCTCCATCGCGCAGTCGGCGAAGAAGGGCGCGAGGCCGCCGGGGTCGATGGCGTAGGCCCCGTCTTGGGCGCCGGGGTGGGCGGCGAGGGCCGCGGCGCAGCTCTCCTCGGCCATGCAGATAGGCAGGGTGCAGACCGTGAGATCAGCGTCGCTGTCGTCACAGTCGAAGCCGTCGGCGTAGCCATCCCGGTCAGCGTCGGGGGCGAAGTCGATGGTCGCCATCGCGGGCGCGGCGCTGCGGTTGCCGAGGCCGTCCTCCAGCCAAACGTAGACCGAACGCGGCCCGTGGGCGCCCGCCTCGAGCGTCCACATGCTGCTCGCCTGGAAGCTACGCCAGGCGCTGCAGCTCGGCGAATTGCTCACGCACATGCGCGCGAGGCCCGAGGCGTCGCTGGCGGCAATGTCAAGCGATATGTACCGGTCTGAGACCGCCGGAAGGCAGTCCGCCAAGGTGATCTGGGAGATCACCGGCGCGTCGAGCTCATCGAGGGGCGTAACGTTGCCCGTCGCGCCGGACGACACGTTGCCCACCCCATCGAAGGCGCACACACGGTAGCCCACCCGCAGGCCCCCGGTGCGGCCGGCATCGACGAAGCTCAGGTCCGGGCCGCGGTAGACCTCCACGCCCTCGCTGCAGCTGCCCGGCGCGCGGTCCAGCGCGCGCACCACGACGTAGCCGGCCACGCCCGAGCTCAGGTCGCTGAAGTCCGACCAGCTCAGCCCCGCCGCCCCGGCCAGGGCCGAGAGGTTCAGGCTGCCGTTGCTGGGCGCGCTGGTGTCGAGGCCCACCCGCAGGCTGGCGGGGGCGCTCTCGTTGCCCCAATCATCGCGAAAGACCACGTAGACGTCTTTTTCACCCTGGCCCGCCGAGAGGGTGTGGGGCAGCAGCGGGTCGGCCGGGCCGCCCCAGTCCCGCCAGGCGGCGCAGGGCAGGGCCTCGGTCACGCAGGCGCGGCGCACGGCCGAGGCGTCGCTCACCGCGGCGACCAGCTCGATGGCGCGCGCGCCGACCCACGGGGCGTCGGGAACCGCCTGCAGCACGTCCACCACCGGCGGCGTCACGTCGGCGTTGGGCGTTGCGCGGATGGTCTGGCCCCCGTCGCCGTTGCCCAGCCCGTCGCGCGCGCAGAGCCGAAAGGTCGTGGTGCCCGCGCCGAGGCCCGTGAAGGTGACCGTCTGGTCGCGGCCCTCCCAGACCAGCGCCTCCGCGCGCTCGCACTGGGGGCTGATCTCGCCGGGGCGCCCCACCACCCGGTAGTGCAGCCCGCCCACGCCGGCGTCGGCGTAGCCCGACCAGCGCAGCGTCACCGCGGCCTCGCCCGGCGTGAAGGTCAGCGTTCCCGCCCGGGGCGCCCGACGATCCACCCGCACCGATACCGTCTGAACCGGAGAGATCCGACCATCCGCGTCGCGCACCCAGGCCCGAAGCGTGAAGGCGGCCCCGGTCTCGGGCAGCGCGAGGGTGGGCTTGGCCTCGAAGGGCACCCAATCTAAGCACCGAAGCGCCGTCGTGATGCACATCTCGGTGACCGAGGCATCGCCGCGGGCCACGAGGTTCAGGCCCACGCTGCGCGCCGCGACGAAGCCGTCCACCGTGTCGGCGCTGAGCGCGACGATCTCCGGCCGACCGTCGGATCGGGCCATCGACGCGGTTGACTCCGCGCGCTCAACCCGATCGACCGACAGGTCCGCCCCGACGCCGCAGCCCCCGAGGCCGATCGCCACGCCCACCCACGGGCCCACGGCCCGGCCCCAACCCAAGCCTCTCCCTGTCTGCACCGGGCACCTCCACACCGTCCCGGGATCGGCCAGGGCGCCCTCCAGCATGAGCCTCGGCCGCGATCGGGGCGCCGGACGCGCCCCCTGTGGGCTTCGCGCGGGGCCCCGGCCCCCGCCTCCTCGCTGCGCTGCGGGGTCGGGGTCCGCCCGCGCTCGGTCGGCCGGGGGGCCGACCCCTGCGGGCCCGTCGGGGCCGCTGGCGCGCCGGGCTGGAGCGCCCGCCGATCAGGCCAAGGCCACCGAGACCGGGGCGCCGTCGAGACAGCGGGCCTCGCCGCTGGCCGCAGGCAGGAGGGCGCGGGCCGCTGGGTGCGCGAAAATACTGAGATCCAGGACGTCCTCAGCGAGGCTGGCGTCGAGCTTCACCGCGGCCTCGAGGCCCCCCTCGGCGGTCCACACCCGCACCCGGGCGCCCTCGGCCTGGCCGGCCTTGGGGTGCAGGCGCACCACCGCCGGACCCTCCGCCCGGTGGAGCGCGTCGGGGCCGCCCGCTGCCCGCCCAGACCTGCGCAGGGTCAAGGCGGCCGGCGGGGCTGGGGGCTCGGCGGCGAGCAAGGCGGCGCGCGCCTCGGCCGGGAGGAGCTGGAGGCGGCCGCTCGGGTGGC
>CANHON010000149.1 GCA_947462115.1 Deltaproteobacteria bacterium
AGGGCCCAGACGCGCTCGGTGCCGGGCGGCGCCGTCACCGGGGTGGGCGTCGGCTCGGCGCCCGGGGTGGCGCTGGCGGGCAGGTAGAGGTCGACAACACCGCCAGATGGGCCGTTCTCGTCAAGGTTCGGGACGTCGATGGCCCCGAGCATCATGCCCACCAGCTGCCGCACGCTCGCCAAGCCGAGCCCGTGTCCGCCTTTGCGCGTGGTGAAGAAGGGCTGGAACAGGTGGGCGCGGGCCTCGGCGGAGAAGCCGGGCCCGGCGTCTTGGACCCGCAGGTGCATGACCTCGCCGCTGAACTCGCCCGCCGCGAAGCTCGGCGCGCTCGGCTGGGCGGCGGCGTCGAGCGTGAGCCGCAGGCCGGTGACCTCGCCGCCCTGGGCCGCGATGCCATTGATGATGAGATTGTCGAGAACATCGTGTAGCAGGTTGATGTCGGCCCGAACCCACATGGGCCCCTCCGGGGCGATGACGGTCGGGGCGCCGCGGGGCCCCGAGAAGAGCTCGGCCGCGCGGAGCAGCTCGGCGTGGAGGTCGACCGGACGCAGGGCGACGGGGCGGGCGCTGCCGAAGGAGAGCATGCGTCGGGCCAGGGCCTCCCCCCGCTCGGCGGCGATGCGGATGCGGCTGGCCCGGGCGGCCACCTCGCCGGTCGCCTGATCCTCGATGACCGCGGCGTGGCCGGAGACCAGGCCCAGCATGTTGCGAAAGTCATGGGCGATGGTCGCGGCGATGTGTCCCATCGCGTTGATGTTCGCTTGTTGTTGTTGGCGGCCCGCGGCCTCCCGCAGGGCGGTGGAGTCGCGGAAGGCCCCAAAGGCCACGACGCGGCCATGCTCGTCAAAGGATTGGGCGGTCCGGAGGTCGCAGAGCACGGTGTGACCGGAGCGGCTCGCGAGCTCGACGCTGTGATCTTCGAACTGGGTGTCGGCGAAGTGGCTGCGGATGTGGGCGATCATCCGCGCCCGGTAGCTGGGGTCTGGGTAGACCCGGTGCATCCAGGCGCCGTGGTTGATCTCCTCGTGCCGCCAGCCGACCATCTGCTGCATGCGGGGGGTGTAGAGCACCACCTCGCCGTCCTCGGCGCCGGCGATGAGCCCGTCGTGCACCAAGTTCAGCAGCGCGCCGAGGTACCGCCGATCCCGATCCAGCCGCGCGCGCTCGGCGCGGGCCCGCTCCGCCGCCCCCAGCCACTCGGCGCCCCGGCGGAGGTGCTCCCAGACCTCGGGCGGTGGGTTCGTGGGAAAAATGGCGTGCAGTACGCCGCTCTCGTCGTCTTGGCGCCAGGGGAAGGCCGCCTCGGCGCGGCCATCGGTCCGCCGCCAGACCGGCGCCCCCGCGCGTCGGGCCTCGTGGGCGATGTCGCCGAGGGGGGCGTGCTCCTCCGGGTGGTCGGGCTTGCACAGCGCGCCACTCAAGGGGTGCGAGCGCCACCAGTGCGCCGCGCAGCCCAGCCGGACCTCCAGGCTCGCGACCACCGCGGCGGTGGGCCCCGGATCGACCGCGATCGGGGGCCACCATCCTTGGGGATCGCCGGCCTCAGCGTCCAGCAGCCACCCCGATCCCTCCGCGGTGAGCCGAACCCGATGGCCCCCCGACATCGACCAGATGGGGCGCTCCGGCAGCGCGCCGAAGGCCTGAAGCTCCGCCTGGAGGGCGTCCACGAGGCGCAGGTGCTCGGGGGAGCGCGCGAGGCTGGCGCTGAGGCGGACCGTGTGCGGCGGATCGGCGGACATGCGGGCTCCGAGGTGGCGAGCGCGGGCGGTGGAGCGCGTAGCGCCGGCCCCCCGCCGTCGAAAAACCAGCCTCTATGGCGGGCGGACACTGGATGGGAGTCGATGGTGTCCGGGGTCTCCCTCGGTTTGGCGAGGGGGCCTTATGGCCGCGCCCCGCGGTTCCGTCCCCTGAGCATGCGCCCAACTCCCCTTCGCCCGCTGTTCCTGCTCGGCGCCGCCCTCGGCGGCCTGATCGGGGTCCCCTCCACCGCTTTCGCCGACGGCGACGCCGCGCCGCAGAGCGCGCCCGCCCCGGCCGACGCTGCGCCGCTGATGCGCGGTCCGCACGGCCAGCCCCTCGAGATCGAGACCGTCGACGTGGCGGCCAACGAGGCGGCCTGGGCTGAGTCCCGCGCCGAGCTGCGGGTCCAGGCGGCCGGGGCCCTTCAGGTGTTCATCGGGGAGGTGCTCACCACCCGGGACGACTTTGGGGCGCGCGGCTTCTCGACCGTGGTCACCATGCTGATCTCCGACCCGCTCCGCGGCGCCGCCCGCGCCGGCGACATCGCCGAATTTGCCATCCCGCGGACCGCCGCGGCCGGCGAGGTGGTCGGGGAGCGGCCGGTGCCGGTGGCGGGCTACACCATCGTCGCCTTTGTGTCGCCCGAGGGCGATCTGGTGGGCGGGGACGCCATGTACATCGTCGAGGGGGGCTTTGCCTGGCGCAACCGCCGGCCCTCCGTCATGTTCCGGCCGAGCGCCGATCGGGACTGGCTCAACACCATCGACCCGAGCCAGGACTACTTTGTGCTCGGCCTCGATGAGCTCCGGGAGACCGTCGCCACCGTCCGTGGGCCCTCCGTGAAGGGGCAGCGGCGCGGGCGTTCGGCGCGGCGGCGCTGAGCCCCCTTCAGGCCGCCCCACCGTCCGGCCGATAGGCTGGCACCCTGGAGCTCGGAGTGCCCGCCGCCCCCTCTCGCCCCCGCGCCCCGCCGCCGCCCTCCGCGTGGGCGGCCCGGCTGTGGGCGTGGCTGCACGCGCCCCGAACACTCCGCGCGGCACCGCCGGTGGTCCCGCGGGTCCAGCCCTCGGCGTCCCCCTCGGCCCGCTCGGCTCGACCACCGCCTGCGCCGTGGCTCGCCGCAGCGCCGGCGGCGGCGCTGGAGCCGGGGGCCCTCCGGGCTGGCTTGCTGCGGGGCCTCCTGGCGGAGCAGGCCGGGCTCGCGCCGGGCCCGGACCGCGCTTTTGTGGAGCGGCTGCTGCACCTCGTCGGCGACGAGCGGCTGGAGCTGCCTGTTTTTCCTGCGGTCGCGCAGGAGATCAACGGCCTGCTCGCCCAGGGCCAGCCCTCGGCCTCGGCGGTCGCGCGCCTCATCGAGCAGGAGCCGGACCTGCTCCGACGGGTCTGGCAGGCGGGGGGCCGCGGGCCCTTCGCGCGTCGGCCCGCCTCCCTCGACCACGCGATCGCCCGGATGGGCCTGGACGGGCTGTGGCGGGTGGTGATGGAGGCCAGCGTGCACGCGCCGGTCCTGCACGTGGGCCGGATGCAGGCCGCGGCGCTGCGGTCCCGGGCGCGGTCGGTGGTGGCGGCGGAGGTGGCCAGCTGGCTGCTCGACGAGCCCCGCGGGGACGCCTGGATGGCGGGCATGCTGCACGGGGTGGGCCGCCTCGTGATCTACACCCACGCCGCCGGGGTGCGGGGCGATCGCCCCAGCTTCGGCGTGGTGGATCGGCTGGCCGAGCGCTTGCACCCCAGCGTGGGGGTGCTGGTCGCGCAGGCCTGGGGCTTGTCCCCGGCGGTGGCCCTCGGGGTGGGCGCCTACCCCGCGCCGGACTGGCAGGTGGGGGCGCCCCAAGCACTTGCCCGCGCGGTGCGGGCCGGCGTGGTCGCCGGGTGGACGCTGGAGCTGGGCCGCCAAGGGCTGGACTGCGGCGGGGAGGACGAGCTCCGGTCCTTGTCCGCCGGGCTCTGGTCTCCGGCGGAGGCCTTGGCGCGGGCCCGTCGGGTGGATCCAGAGCAGCGGGCCACCGCCTGAAGACGAGCCTTAGAGGGGCGCCTGCTCTTCGGCGAAGCTGCGCCAGACCTCGGCGGCCCGGCGGAGCGCGGCGTCGGCGTCGAGGCCGAGCTCTCGGATGTCGGCCGCGGCGTCTTGTGCCCAGGGCTGGGCCTCGGCGCCGGGCTGGGTGGCGGTGGCCGCGATGCTGGAGGCGCGGATGATCCGTGCCGTCGCGCGATCCGGCGGGGGGGCCGCTTCGGGGTCGGGCACGAAGCCAATGCCGGCGGCCGCCGTGGGGCCGAGGTTCCAGGACGTGGCGATGAGCACCCCGAGCGGCGCCCGGGTGCGCTCAATGACCCGCTGCACCATCATCGGGCTCGGGCGGGGGCTCGGAAGGCTCGCGGCGGTCCGGAGCACGATGAGCTCGCCGGAGCCGTGCAACAGGCCCGCGAGGTACAGGGCGCCGCGGCGCTCTCCGCCGAGCAGCGCAGCGACCTCAGCGGCCACAATACCGCGCTGGCGCACCAGGTCGGCGAGGTCTTGCATGCCCTCCAGCTTGAAGGTGGCCTCGTTGAGGCAGACGCTCATGCCGATGCGCCACAGCGCGTCGAGGCCGACGCGGGCGACGGCGTGGTGGAGGCTCCGCGGGGCGGCGGAGTAGGCGGCGCTGCGCGCGTGGGTCCAGACGCGGCGGACCAAGCCGGGGTCGCGCTCCACCACCCGCGCGATCTGGAGGATGTCGGTGGTGGTGCGCTTGAGCAGCTCGTCCAGCTCGCGCGCCACGTCGGGAAATGGCGGAAGATCAAGCTGATCATTGATGATCAAGCGGTTGAGCTGCTCCGGCAAGGCGCGGTCGGCTTGGTTGCTGGCGTGGCCGGCGAGCTCGTCGAGCGACATCCGCAGGTGGTTGCGCAGGCCCATCGGCTCCAGCGAGGCCGTCGCGACGCCGGCCCGCCATGGAGGGGGCGTGGGCGCGGCCGGCGGCGGGCTGAGGATGACCCGCGGCCCGGTCGTGCTCTCGAGCGTGGCGGCGAGCGGCAGCACCACGGCGCCGCCGTCCATGCCTTTGGGCAGGGGCTCGGGCGGGGCAGGGCTGGGCAGGTCTCGTTCGAGGCCAAGGAGCCGGAGGAGCCAACGGAGCATGAGGCAGACCGGGTTTGCGACGAGCGCGGGGCTAACCGCCAGGGCGGCGCTGAACCACCGTGGCCTGCGGCCAAGTACGCGAGGGGCGTCAGGGAGAGGGGGGGGGCTTCGCCGCAGATCCTCAGGCGTCTACCTCTTCTACGATGCTCATCCAGCGGGTGATCTCGCGGAAGCGGGTCTGCGGGTCCTTGCCGAGCAGGTCCGCGACGACCTGCTCGGTCTCCAGCGCCGCGCCCTCTGGGATCTCCACGCGCAGCAGGCGGCGCTTGGCGGGATCGAGGGTGGTCTCGTAGAGGGTCTTGGGCATCATCTCACCCAAACCCTTGAATCGACTGATGTCGGGCTTGGCGCGGGGCGGGAGCTTGCGGATGATGCGGTCCCGCTCCCGCTCGTCGGCGGCCCACCAGGTCTTTTTGCCGGCGTCGATGCGGAACAGCGGCGGCTGCGCCAAAAACACGTGGCCGCGCTCCACCAAGGGCCGCAGGTAGCGGAAGAAGAAGGTCAGCAGCAGCGTGGCGATGTGGTGGCCGTCGCTGTCTGCGTCCATGAGCAAGATGATGCGGTTGTAGCGCAGGCGAGAGGGGTCGAGGTCTTTGCCGATGCCGCAGCCCAGGGCGTTGACGATATCGGTCAGCTCGCTGTTTCCGAGCACCTTGTTCAGGTTGGCTTGCTCGGAGTTGAGCACCTTGCCGCGCAGCGGCAGGATGGCCTGGGTCATGCGGTCGCGGCCCTGCTTGGCCGAGCCACCGGCGCTGTCTCCTTCGACGATGAACAGCTCGGAGCGCGCAGGGTCGGAGCTGGAGCAGTCGGCGAGCTTGCCGGGCAGGTTGAGCTTGCGCTGGACGGGGCTCTTTCGGCGCACCTGGGCCGTGGCCTCGCGGCTGGCCTCGCGCGCCCGGGCGGCCATCACCACCCGCGCGAGGATCGCGTCGGCGGTGCTCGAGTTGTCTTGCAGCCAGCGCTCCAGCGCGGGCCGGACCACGCCTTCGACCTGTCCTTTGACCTCCGGGTTGTTCAAGCGGTCCTTGGTCTGGCCCTGAAACTGGGGCTCGCCGATGAAGACAGAGCCCACCGCCACGATGCCCTCGCGGATGTCCTCCGCCGTCGGCTTGAGGCCGCGCGGGAGCGTGGCGTCGTGCGTCTCGATGTAGTTTCGGAGCGCCTTGACGATGCCGTCCTTGATGCCCTGCTCGTGGGTGCCGCCCTGCTTCGTCGGGATGCCGTTGACGAAGGTGCGCAGCCGCTCCCGGGGCGCGTCGGTCCAGCACAGGCTCAGGTCCACCCGCGGGTCGTCGCCGCGCTCCAGGGTGAACTGGCGGTCAATGGTCGGCGTCGCGCCGGCCTCCTTGATGAGGTGGCTGACAAAGTCGGCCACGCCGCCCGCGTGGCGGATGTCCTCGGAGGTCTTGGCCAGCGCGTCGTTGAAGACGATGAGCAGGCCTTTGTTGAGGAAGGTGCAGGTGACGAGGTGGGCCCGAATGGTCTCGGCCTCAAAGCCGGTGTCGCCGAAGATCTCGGTGTCGGGGGTGAAGCGCACCGTGGTGCCGTGCGCCTTGGTCGCCTTCCCGCGGGTCACGCCGCCGCGGGGGCGGCCCCGCTTGTAGCTCTGGCTCCACTCGTAGCCGTCCCGACGCACCACGGCGTCGAGAGACTCCGACAGCACGTTCACGACGCTGGCGCCGACGCCGTGCAGGCCGCCGGAGGTCGCGTAGTTGCGGCGGTCGAACTTGGCACCGGAGTTGGGGATGGTGAAAATAATCTCCAGCGCGGACTTCTTGTACTCCTTGTGCTCGTCAACGGGGATGCCTCGGCCGTTGTCGGAGACCTCGACCGTGCGCCCATCGGCCAGCAGGGTGACCTCGATCCGGCTGGCGTGGCCGTTCATGACCTCGTCGACCGCGTTGTCCACGATCTCGCGCATGAGGTGATGCAGGCCGTCGGCGTCGGTCGAGCCGATGTACATCGACGGCCGCCGCCGGATGTGATCCATCTGGTCGAGGACGGTGATGTCTTGCGCGGTATAGGCGCTCATGGCGTGGCTCCGTTGAGCGGTGTGCAGGGAAAAAGGGGGGCAGGCGCAGCGCAGCGGCCTCGCCGGAGCCGGGCTCAGTCGTCAGCAGCGGCGCTGACGTCTGGGGAGGCGCTCGGCGCGGCGTTGAGGTCGAGCCGCTCGGGGGTCGGCCGCCACACGCAGGGGCCCAGCTTCTTGGCCGCTGCTTTGCCGGCGGTGGCCCGGCCGCCGCGGACCGCCTGCGCTTCGACCAGCAGCTCGCCGCCGCGGGCCGGCTGGATGAGCAGGCCGCCGACGCCGCCCTTGACCACGGCCGCGCCGATGACGACGTCGCCCTCTTTGAGCTTGATCAGGGTCACCCCGCGCCCGGGCCCGCGGACGAGGTTCACCTCCTCCACCGGCAGGGCGAGGGCTTGACCGTCCCGGCTGACCACGAGCAGCTCGTCGGCGCCGGCGGTGGTCTGCACGGCGACGATCGGATCGCCATCGTCTACCCGGGCGTACTTCCGGCCGTTTCGGGTGCTTGGGTCCAGCAGCCCGCTCAGGCAGAAGCGCAGCCCGCGGCCGCTGCGGCCCACCGCCACCCCAAAAGGCGGGCCCTCGGGCTCATCGGGGTCGGCTTCGGCGGGCAAGGCCCTGGGGTCACTGGAGCACACCCCCACCACACGCTCGCCGTCGGCGAACTTGAAGTGCTTTTGGATGGGCTCGCCGTAGCCGGTGGTGGCGGGCACCCCGTCCACCCGCATGCTGTAAACGGAGCCTTGGTCGGTGAAAAAGCACACAGTGGCGGTGGTCTCGGCGAGCACGACCCAGCCCACGCTGTCGCCCTCGCGGACCCGCGCCTTCTCGACGCCGCCGAAGGACTGCTGGCGCTTGATCCAGCCGTCACGGGTGACGACCACGGTGGTGTCTTCGGCGACGATGTAGTTGTCTTCGGCGTACTGGACGTCAATCTCGTCTTCTAGGCCGATGCGGGTGCGCCGGGGCTCGCCGTACTGGGCGCGGATGTCGAGGAGCTCCTTGCGCACCACGCCCCAGAGCTCGCCCTCGTTGGCGAGCAGTCGCTCGATCTCGTCGGCTCGGGCGCGCTTCTCGGCGAGCTCGTCCCGGATCTCCTGGATCTCCAGCCGGGCCAGCTTGTACAGCTGCAGCTCCAGCACCGCTTGGGCCTGCACGTCGTCGAAGTCAAAGCGCTCGATCAGGCGGTCGTGGGCGTGGGCCCGGCCCTCGGCGCTGCGGATGAGCCGGATGGCCTCGTCCAGCGCGTCGAAGATGCGCTCGAATGCCTCCAGGATGTGGATGCGCGCCCGGAGCTGCTTGAGCTCGTACTCAAAACGCCGCTCCACGGTCTTGAAGCGGAAGCGCAGCCACGCCAGGAGCATCAGCCGCAGGTCACCGCGGACCGGCGCGGGCAGGCCTCCGTCCTCTGGCGGGATGAGGCAGGTCAGGTTGACCGGGAAGCCCGACTGCGCCGGGGTGTGCTTGAACAGGTAGGCCATCGCCGCTGGCGCGTCCTCGGCGTTGCGGAGCTCCAGCACCACCCGGACGATGTCGGTGCTCTCATCGCGCACGTCGGTGATCTGGGGGATCTTCCGCTCCGCGACGAGCTGACCGATCTTCTCGACCAGCGTGGCCTTGTTGACGCTGTAGGGGATCTCGGTGATGACCGCGAGGTTCTTTCGGCCGGACTTCTCGGTGGTCCACCGGGAGCGGACCCGCACCGTGCCGCTGCCCGTTCGGTAGATGTCGGCGAGCTCGTTGGCGGGGTTCAGGATCACGCCGCCGGTGGGGAAGTCGGGGCCCTTCACCTTCTTGCTGAGGCCCTCGTTGGACAGGTCCGGGTCGTCGATGAGGCCGACGGTCGCGTCGATGATCTCACGGAGGTTGTGGGGCGGGATGCGGGTGGCCATGCCGACCGCGATGCCCTCGCTCCCGTTGACCAGCAGCTGGGGGAACTGCGCGGGCAGCACCTCGGGCTCGGCGTGCTGACCGTCGTAGTTGGGCCTAAAGTCAACGGTTTGACTGCGGATCTCGCTGAGCAGGTCCACGGCCAGCGGTCGGAGCCGGCATTCGGTGTACCGCATGGCCGCCGCGGTG
Organism: Deltaproteobacteria bacterium; assembly: GCA_947462115.1. Classification (GTDB taxonomy): domain Bacteria; phylum Myxococcota_A; class UBA796; order UBA796; family UBA2385; genus JAEUKK01. Next base: position 8,967 of record CANHON010000149.1, read on the forward strand.
TCGCCGTCGAGCGAGCCGAAGTTGCCCTGCCCATCGACCAAGGTGTGCCGCAGCGAGAAGGGCTGCGCCATGCGCACGAGGGCGTCGTAGATGCTGGTGTCGCCGTGCGGGTGGTACTTGGCCATGACCTCGCCGACCACCGCGGCGCTTTTGCGGTAGCGCGCGTCGGGGCGCAGCCCGAGGTTGACGAACATGGCGTACAGGATGCGCCGCTGCACGGGCTTGAGCCCGTCCCGCACATCGGGGAGCGCGCGGGAGGTGATGACCGACATCGCGTAGTGCAGGTAGCGATGGCGGGTGGCCTCGTGGAGCGCGACTGCCTGGATCTCGTTTGGGTTGGCCATGGGTTCGTGGGCGAGGGGGTGGGAGCCCGGTGACGGGGGGCGCCGGGCGGCGGGCTCGGTGGGGCCAAGCGCGCCCAGGCTATCGCTTGGGGCAGCGCCGTGGACCCTGGTGCGCGCCTCGCCTTGGCTACCCTGTCAGGCGTTCAGTGTCAATGGGGGATAGACAGGACACAGGGTAATATGCGGCCGAAGACCTGAGGCGCTGCTCGGGCTTGTTCAGTCTCGGCGGGGCACCTTATCGGTCGCGATCAACAGCTCGGCGTTGGCGATGGCCGCGCCCGCGGCGCCGCGGATGGTGTTGTGGCCGAGCGCGAACATCTTGACCCCCATGACCGCGCAGCGCTCGAGCCGGCCCACGCTCACCGCCATCCCGCCGCCGGCCATCGCGTCGAACCGCGGGCTCGGCCGGTCGCGCGCCGTGTGCATTTCTAAGAGCGGGCGCGGGCTGGACGGGAGCGCGGGCCCGGCGCTGCCGAAGTCGCGCAGCGCGGCCTCCACCTCGTCGAGGCCGGGGGCGCCGCGCAGCCGCACGCTGATGCTCAGCAGGTGGCCGTCGGCGACCGGCACCCGCACGCAGCGGGCCGAGACCGCGAACTCGGCCGGGAGGCCGGGGGCGCCGAGGATCTTTTGGGGCTCGACCGCCAGCTTCTGCTCTTCGTCTCCTGCGTGCGGGTGCACGTTCCCGACCATGTCCCAGGCGCTCTCACCGGGGTAGCCCGCGCCCGACACGGCCTGCCAGGTCGCCACCATCACCGCCTCCACCCCCCAGCGGGCGTGGAGCGG
>CANHON010000150.1 GCA_947462115.1 Deltaproteobacteria bacterium
ACCCGGGGGCGGCTGCGCCTCGGTGATGGGGATCGCGGTGATTGGCCTCCTGAGCAGCGTTTGGGTGTGATGGGCGTGGGTGGGCCTGGGGCTCGGCGCCCTCGGCTGCGCCGGCGCGTCGTCGGGAGAGGCGCCGGGGCCCAGCGCCCCGGTCTTGACCCCTGCGCCCGCCCCGCCGCCCGCCGAGGTGGTGCTGCCCGAGCGCCTGCCCGTGCCCTTGCCGCCCGGCGCGCCGACCCGGTGCTTGGTGGGCGAGCCCGGCCGCCTCACCGTCGAGGGCTCCGGCAGGCGGGGCGATGGGGGGCCGGTGGACGCTGTTTTGGCGCACCCCCAGGCCCGCGTTCGGCCCGATCTCCAGGGCCGGACGGCCCTGCCGCTGCTGAGCCTCGTGGGCGACCTGTCGCCGGGCGACCGGGTGCGGGTGACCGGCTGCGACGGGGCGGAGGTCTCGGTCGAGGTCACGCAGCTCTCGCCCTGGGACGCCGTGGTGCTGGTCGATGACCGAGCGGGGGGCCTCGACCTCCAGGACGCTCGGGAGGTCGAGCCGATGCTTCGGGGTGTGAGCTGGATCTCCCGTCCGCCGGGCTGAGCGCCCCGCGGGCTTGGGCAACCCTCTTCTGTCTGGATAGGCTGCTGTATGTCCAAAGCCCACGACACACGCCACATCCTCCAAGCCCTCGGGGTCAACGCGCTCATCGCCGTGCTCAAGGGGGTGGCCGCGGCCTTCACCGGCTCGGGCGCCATGCTCGCCGAGACGCTCCACTCGGCCTCCGACTGCGCCAACCAGGGCCTGCTGCTCTTTGGCGTCAAGCGGTCCCAAAAGCCGCCGGACGCCCAGCACCCGCTCGGCTACGGCCGCGCCCTGTACTTCTGGTCCTTCATGGTCGCGCTGCTGCTGTTCACCGGCGGCGGCGTCTTCTCGATCTATGAGGGCGTCCACAAGTTCATGCACCCCGAGCCGCTCGAGGGCGTGGGCTGGGCGGTGCTCATCCTGGTCATCAGCCTCGCGCTCGAGGGGGCCTCGACCTGGGGCAACGTCAAGGAGCTCAACGCCCGGCGCGGGCCTGTGCCCTTCTTCCGCTTCTTGCGAGACACCAAGGACAGCGATCTCATCGTTGTTTTCGGAGAGAACGCCGCGGCGACGGTGGGCCTCGTGGTGGCGCTGTTCGCCCTGCTGATGTCGGTCATCACCGGCGACACCCACTGGGACGGCATCGGCAGCGCCGGCGTGGGCGTGGTGCTCATCGGCGTCGCCATCTTCTTGGCCATCGAGGTCAAGGGCCTGCTGGTGGGCGAGGCCGCGGACCCGGCGATCGAGGCGGCGATCCGCGGGGTGGCCGACGGCGCGCCGGGCGTGCGCTCGGTGCTGCGGGTGCTGACCATCCAGCAGGGGCCGGGCGAGGTGATGGTGGCGATGAAGGTCGAGCTGTCCTCGAACCTCGACACCGATGGGGTCTACGACACCATCAACAACTTCGAGAAGATGGTGCGGGCGCGGCTGCCCGAGGTGCGCTGGCTCTTCGTCGAGCCCGATCGCCAGGAATAAGCCGCGGCGCGCTATTTTGTGGGCTGCCCGCCGGGGCCGTACCACCGGCCGTCCCGGGCCCACTCGGCGCTGCGGTCGGTGTGGGGGCGGTCCTCGAGCAAGTACACGACGATGGCCTCGGCGATGCGGTCGGCGATGCACAGGGCGCGGCTGGGCTCGAGCTCAACGGGCTGGCCGGCGCTGTCGAAGCGCCACATCATGTCCTTGCGGACCTCGATGCCGAAGGACATCGCCCGCTCGGTGCTCCGGCGGTACTCGCGCACCAGCGCCCGGTCCCCGGCCTCGATGAAGGCGCCGAGGTTGCGGTAGGCCCGCTCGGCCTCGGCGAACAGGCGCTCCTCGCCCTCTGGCGCCCGGCGAAAACGATGGATGTAGGAGCGTAGCGCGCCAGCCTCGCTGCTCCGCAGGTTCGTGTCCTTGAGCATCTCCCAGACGCGCTCGAAGGCGGGATCTCCCTCGGTGTCGGGGTGGTGGGCCTCCCAGCGCAGCTGCAGCCAGTCGAAGAAGGACCAGACCTGGTGCCGCACCTCGGGGCTGCCCTCGGGCAACAGGTAGGGGTAGTTGTGGGCGACGGGCACGCCCATGCGCTCGAGCAGCAGCGACATGCGGCTCGGCAAGATCCGGTCGACCGTGAACTCGGCGAGGATGTCGGGGTAGAGGGGATCGAAGACGCCATAGGGCATCACGCCGTCATTTTGGTAGCCCTGGGACCGGCTGACGATGCTCACCTGGGGCCGCTCGGTGCCCGAGGGGTTGGTGCGGTCGTAGCTGTGGATGGCGATCTTGAGCTGGCGCCCGCGGATGGCCTCGTCCATGTGCTGCGAGATGGCGTCGTAGTGCTCCTCCAGCAGCCGGCGGGCTTGGCCGCTCGACAGCCGGGTGTTGAAGGGCTCGTTGATCGAGGCCCGGCCGAGGTGGCTCGCCCCCTTGCGCGAGATGCCCGGGAAGCGGCCGAAGTCGAGCAGGCAGCGGGCGGTGTTGACCGTGTGCACCGCCGGCAGGCCGAGGCGGGCGGCCACGCGCTCGGCCACCAGCAGGGCGCCCCAGTCGCGCTCCCGCACGAAGCTCTCGTGGATGAGCTCCGGCGGGATGGGCCGGCCTTCGCCGTCAACGGTGAGCTCGGGCGGCAGGTGGGCGCCGTCGTGAATGACGTCAATGGTGATCTTGTCGCGGAGCTCCTCGGGCAGCGGGGCGTCGAGGGGCTGGACCGCTCGGGCCACCATGGGCGGAGCGGGGCGGGGATCAGGGCGAAGGTGGTCCAACATCAAGGGCTCCCAGCGGCGGATCCCCGGCCTATTGCGCCCCGGGGGGCGCCGCTTCGGACCCCCCGGCCGACCGCTTGACGCTCATCGCGACAGAGCCGGAATTCTGGGCGGCCGAGCGGCGCTCCGGCCGAGCTGGGGCGGCCCTGCTCCCTGAAAGGCGCTTGTGAAGAGTGCGGGGCCCCGCTGGGTGCCGGGGCCGCGGCGCTGGCCCGGCCCCCCCCTCGCGCCACCGCCCTCGGCGAAAACGCCCGCGGCGCTCTGCCGTGGAACGCGCGGGCTGTAAATCTTTGGGTTTCTGATCAGTTGCTTGCGACTTCGTCGGCAGGCGATGGTCCACACTTGAGGTGATTCCTGGGGGCCGCTCTTGCTTTGCCAAGAGCACCTCGCTAAGGTCCGCTCCTCACCGCGCGGTTCCCGCCGCGCGCCACGCTCGCGGTCCCGCTGGACCTGCAGGCTCCTCGCTCCCCCGGCGTCGTGTGCCCCACGCCGCCCAGAGAGAGGAGGCCGTCGTCGCCCGACGCCGGCCGCGCTGACCCCTCCCTGGGGTCTCGCTCGCTGCAGCGCCCCCTCCCCAGGGGCATCCCCCAACCAGCGCCAGACCGTGCAGATCCCTCCGAACTCCCCGGGGACATGCACCATGACTCGCGTCGTCGCGATCTCCAACCAGAAGGGTGGGGTGGGCAAGACCACCACGTCCATCAACCTCGCCGCGGCCCTGGCCCTCGAAGACCGCTCCGTTCTCCTGATCGACCTCGACCCCCAGGGCAACTGCAGCAGCGGCGTGGGCATGCCCAAGGCCGACAACAAGCGCGGCATCGCCGACGTGCTCCTCGGCTTCTGCGAGCTGCGCGATGTGGTGCAGCCCACCGAGGTGGACGGCCTGCACATCGCGCCGGCCACCCGTGAGCTCGTGGGCGTCGAAGTGGAGCTGGTGGACGCTGAAGAGCGCGAGTTCCGCCTCCGCAGCGCCCTGCGCAGCCAAGCCTCCCGCTACGACTACGTGGTGCTGGACTGCCCGCCCTCCCTCGGCATGCTCACGGTCAACGGGCTCGCGGCCGCCGATGGCGTCGTCATCCCGCTGCAGGCCGAGTACTACGCGATGGAGGGCCTCGGCGAGCTGCTCCGGGCGGTCAAGCAGATCCGCAAGGGCGGCCTCAACCGCGACCTCAAGACCAGCGGCATCCTGCTCACCATGGTGGACCGCCGCACCCGCTTGGGCCGCGACGTCTGCGAGCAGGCCCGGCAGGTCTTCGGCGAAGAGGTCTTCGACGCCGAGATCCCGCGCAACGTGCGCTTGGCCGAGGCCCCGAGCTTTGGCAAGCCCATCCACGCCTACGATCCCCTCAGCCGCGGCGCTCTGGCCTACTCGATGCTCGCGCTTGAGCTCATCGCCCGCGAAGAAGGCGTGGCGACCCCCCACGAGCACGACGAAAACGCTCGCCCGGCCCTGCGGGTGTTGAGCGGCGGAGGTGTTGCATGACCCCCAGGCTCGGCCGCGGCCTCGCCGCCCTCATCCCCGGTGTTGACCTCGACGAGCCCACGGCCGGCCCCGAGGCGCCCCGCGGCACCACCCAGGCGCTGCGCATGGTGCGGCTGGACCGCATCCGGCCCAACCCCGAGCAGCCCCGGATGACCTTCTCCGGCCCGGCCCTCGAAGAGCTGGCCGAGTCCATCCGCATGCACGGCGTCATCACGCCCCTGCTGGTGCGCCGCGAAGACGTGGGCGAGGGCTTTGTGCTCATCGCCGGCGAGCGCCGCCTGCGCGCCAGCGGCCTCGCGGGCCTCGAAGAGGTGCCCTGCTGGGTGCGCGAGCAGCTCGGCGACCGCGAGCAGCTCGAGCTCGCCCTCGTCGAGAACATCCAGCGCGAGGACCTCGACCCCATCGAGACGGCCGAGAGCTACTTCCGCCTCGTCGATGAGTTTGGCCTCACCCAGGCCGAGGTCGCCCGCCGGGTCGGCAAAGACCGCGCCACGGTGGCCAACGCCATCCGCCTGCTGCGCCTGCCGGAGTTTGCGCTGGAGCAGCTCCGCGGCGGCCTCATCACCGCCGGCCACGGCAAGGCCCTGCTGAGCATCTCCGACGACGACCAGCTCAAGAAGGTCCTCAAGGACGTCATCGCCCGCGATCTGAGCGTGCGCGCCACCGAGAAGCTGGTCGCCAGCCTCGTGCAGCCGGACGCCCGCCGCGCCAAGGGCCCGACGCCCGCCATGGTCAAGCTCGGCGAGCGCCTCAGCCGCGAGCTCGGCAGCAAGGTGCGCATCGAGGCCCGCAGCCGGGGCCAGCGCGGCCGCATCGTCATCGACTACGCCTCTCGGGAGGAGCTCGACGCCCTCATCGAGCGGATGGGCGAGGCGGGCGCGCGCTGATCGATCGGGTCTTGCGCCGGGCGCCGATGGCTGCCTGCGCGGGGCGCTTGTGGCCCGGTGGGGCGCGCCTTAGAGGGGCCGCCCACCCGGAGCGCTGATGTTTTTGAGCCGCCGCTCGGGCCCAAAGCGCGGCCCCTCCGCCCCCCTGGGCGCCGTGCTCGGCCCGGACGCCCACCACCAGGGCGATCTGAGCTTTGAGGGGCGGGTGCGGGTGGACGGCCAGTTCACCGGCCGCCTCTACGGCGAGGACGCGCTGGAGATCGGCGCCTCGGGCGTAGTGGACGGCGAGATTGACGTGGCAGAGGCCATCGTCGCCGGCACCGTCCGCGGGAGCTTGCGGGTGCGCGGGCTGTTGGTCATCGAGGCCACCGCCGCGGTGGACGGGCTCATCGACGCCGGTCTGCTGGAGGTCCGCCCGGGCGCCCGCCTGCGGGGCGAGCTGCGCGTTCGGGGAGAAGAGCTCGCCTGAGCCCGCCTTGGTCCATGACAACCCTTCACGCTTGGAGTCCCCGTGAGCCTGCCCTTGCCCACCCGCGCGTCCCCCTGGGGCGTCGAATACCAGCCGATGTTCCCGCACGCCCACCCGGTCGAGGTCGCCTGGCGCAAGCTCGACATCGGCGGGGTCACGGTCGATGAGCACCGGGGCCAGCGGGTGCTGCACGTCGAAGCCGAGGCGCTCCGCCAGCTCACCGCCGTGGCCATGCGCGACATCGCCCACCTGCTGCGCCCCGGCCACCTGCAGCAGCTCCGCGACATCCTCGACGACCCCGAGGCCAGCCCCAACGACCGCTTCGTGGCCCGCCAGCTGCTGCTCAACGCCAACGTCGCGGCGGGCATGGTGCTGCCCTCCTGCCAGGACACCGGCACCGCCATCGTCATGGCCAAGAAGGGCCAGCGGGTCTGGACCGAGGGCGACGACGAGGCGGCCATCAGCGCCGGGGTGCTCAAGGTCTACACCGAGACCAACCTGCGCTACAGCCAGCTCGCCCCGCTGAGCACCTACGAAGAGGTCAACACCGGCAACAACCTGCCGGCGCAGATCGACGTCTACAGCGTGCCCGGCGATGAGTACAACTTCTTGTTCATGGCCAAGGGCGGCGGCTCGGCCAACAAGACCTTCCTCTACCAAGAGACCAAGGCGCTGCTCAACCCCACGCGCATGGCGGCCTTCCTGCGCGAGAAGGTGCGCTCGCTCGGCACTTCGGCCTGCCCGCCCTACCACCTCGCCATCGTCATCGGCGGCACCAGCGCCGAGGCCACCCTCAAGGCGGTGAAGCTCGCCAGCGCCCGCGCCCTCGACGACCTGCCGACCGCGGGCACCAAGGCCGGCCACGCCTTCCGGGACCTTCAGCTCGAGGCCGAGGTGCTGCAGATGACCCGCGAGCTCGGCATCGGCGCCCAGTTCGGCGGCAAGTACTTCTGCCACGACGTGCGCGTCATCCGCATGCCGCGGCACGGGGCCTCCTGCCCGGTGGGCATCGGCGTGAGCTGCTCGGCCGACCGCCAAGTCATGGCCAAGATCAACGCCGACGGCGTCTTTTTGGAGCAGCTCGAGACCAACCCCGCGCGCTTCCTGCCCGAGGTGACCGAGGCGGATCTGTCGGCCGAGGTCGTGCACATCGACCTCAACCAGCCGATGGACGACATCTGCGCCACCCTGAGCCGCTACCCCAACAAGACCCGGCTCTCGCTCACCGGCACCCTCGTGGTGGCCCGCGACATCGCCCACGCCAAGATCGCCGAGCTGCTCGACCGCGGCGAGCCCATGCCCGAGTACATGAAGCGGCACCCGGTCTACTACGCCGGCCCGGCCAAGACGCCGGAAGGCATGCCCTCGGGCAGCTTCGGCCCCACCACCGCTGGCCGAATGGACAGCTACGTCGCTCGCTTTCAGGCGGCGGGCGGCAGCCGGGTGATGCTCGCCAAGGGCAACCGCAGCAAGGCCGTGACCGAGGCCTGCAAGGCCCACGGGGGCTTCTACCTCGGGTCGATCGGCGGGCCGGCGGCCATCCTCGCGCAGGAGAACATCCGCTCGATCAGCGTGCTCGCCTACCCGGAGCTCGGCATGGAGGCGGTGTGGAAGATCGAGGTCGAGGACTTCCCCGCCTTCATCGTGGTGGATGACAAGGGCAACGACTTCTTCGCCTAAGGCGAACCGGGCGGGCGATGGACGACTGGCGCTACTCGCCCCCCGATGGGCCCCTGCGGGTGATCCACGACGACCGCGACCTGGTCGCCGTGGACAAGCCCTCGGGCCTGCTGAGCATCCCCGGCCGCGGCGAGGAGCTCGTTGACAGCGCCCTGCAGCGCGTCATCCTGCGGTGGCCGACCGCCCAGGCGGTGCACCGTTTGGACCTCGACACCTCCGGCCTGCTCGTCTTCGCCACCCGGGGAAAAGCCGCCCGCTCGCTGATGGCCCAGCTCCGGGAGCGCGCCGTGCAGAAGCGCTACGTGGCCTGGGTCGATGGGGAGCTGCGCGAGGAGCGGGGCACCATCGACCTGCCGCTGAGCCGCGAAGCCGGCCGCCCGCGCTCCTTCGTCGATCCCGAGGCGGGGCGCCCGAGCCGTACCCGCTACGCCGTCGCCGCCCGCGCGCCGGGCCGCACCCTGCTCGACCTCTGGCCCGAGACCGGCCGCAGCCACCAGCTCCGCGTTCATCTGATGAGCTTGGGGCACGTTATTTTGGGGGATCGCTTCTACGGAGACGAGCGCGTGGCGGCCGCGGCGCCCCGGCTGATGCTCCACGCCCAGAGCCTGCGGCTGGCGCACCCCTTCTCCGGCGCGCCGCTGCAGCTCGAAGCGCCGCCCCCCGGCGAATTCTCGTCGCTGCTCAGCGGGGCGGCTGGGTGTAGCTGAGGCCCAAGAACAGGGCCCGGCCGGCGATGGGGTAGCCGGCGAAGTCCACCACCGCCTCGACCCGCTGGGCCTTGTCGTCGGGATCGAGGCTGTTTCTGGGCACCACCGCGACGATCTGGTTGGTGAGGTTCTGCCCCGAGAGCTCGACCCGCCAGGCCGGCGCCGGCGCCACGCTCAGGGCCGCGCCGTGCAGCCGCCGCGGCGCCGACAAGAAGGTGTTGGTGGCGTCCCAGTAGTTGCCGTCGATGGCCGACCAGGTGTGGCGCAGCGTCAGGCGCTCGCCCAGGTGGGCGCTGGTCTCCTGAAACAGCTGGCGGGCCGGCACCCGCGGGAGCTGGTTGTTGGCGAGCTCGGCCCGGGGGCTCAGGTTGCGGCTGGCGGTCCAGGTCGCGGCGCTGCGGCTCTCCAGCCAGGGTCCGAGCGAGAGGCCGAGCGCGAGCTCGACGCCCTGGGTCCAGGTCTCACCGAAGTTGACGGGCACGGCGGTGTTTTGGCTGTTCTGCACCACGATGATCTGATCGGTCATGGCCGACCAGAAGTGCAGCAGCTCGAGCTCGGCGCCGCCCCAAGGCCGCGCGCCGCTGTGGAGGCGGCCGCCGACGTCCCACTGGAGGCCGCGCTCCGGCCGCAGGGCCGGGTTGCCGATGAGGGCGCCCCGGTCGCCGAACAGCTCGGTGAGGTCGGGCGCGCGGAAGGCCCGCTGGGCGTTGGCCGCGAGGCGCAGCGGGCCCCAGGGCCGGGCCACGAGCCCGATGCGCGGCGAGAGCACCGTCTGCGCGGCGTCGCCCCCGCCGGCCACCGAGTCGAGGTGGTCGAGCTGCACCACCGTCCGCGCCGAGGCCCAGCCGTGGCCGTCGCTGAGATCGAGGCTGAGCGCGCCGGTGGCGGCGGTGCGGGCGCGGTCGGGCGCGGCCTGGTCGTTGAGCAGGTTGACGCTGTGGAGCTGATCCCGACGCAGGCTCGCCGTGGCTGCGGGCACTAGGCGCGGGTCCGGCGCCCAGCGGGCGTGGGCGAGCAGGCCGGTGGTCGCGAAGCCGCTCTGGGTCCAGCCGGCGTCCAAGCCCACCTCGTCGGCGCGGTCGTCGAAGACCTCGCGGCGATCTTGGCGCCAGAGCCGGGCCGTCCACCGCAGCGGGGCCGCCCGCCCCTCGGCCGCGAGCACCGCGAGGTTGCGCTGGGTGCCGAGGCGCGTGGCCTCGGACTGGCTGATGATCGGCCCGGGCACGCCCTCTTCGCGCAGCAGCAGGTTGTCTTGAACGCTGAGGCGAAGGCGCTGGCCGCCGACCCGGCCCCTGAGGTGCGCGCCAAGCTGCTGCTTGTCGTTGTTTTGGCGCCGGAGCCGGTCGTCGTCGAGCAGGTTGTAGGTGGTGGCGTTGTCGGAGAAGGCCCAGAAGTCGCCCTCGGTCGAGAACACCTGCCCAAACGCGAGCAGGTCGGCGGGCTGGCCCGCGATGCGGCCGCTCAGCGCCGTCGATCCAAAGGCCCGGCCGGTCTGAAGGCTGCCGCCCAAAGCGCTGAGCTGGGCGCCGGCGGGTGCCTCGGCGGTCACGAGGTTGACCACCCCGCCGATCGGCGCCACCCCGAGCTCGGGCGGCGCGGCCCCGCGGTAGACCTCGAGGCGAGAGAAGGCCTGCAGGGGCAATTCCGAGAGGTTGATCACCTGCGCGCCGTCGGGGTTGAGCGGCACGCCGTCGAGGGCCACCGTCACCTGCCGCAGGCTCGAGCCCCGCACGCTCACCGCCGAGAAGTCGCCCAGCGCGCCGAATTGCTGCACCCGCACCCCAGCGACCCGCTGCAGGGCTTGGCCCACGTCGGCGCTCATGCCCAGGCGCGCGTCGATGGGCACCACCGTCACCGTCACCGGGTCGCGCCGCGGATCGGGGCGGTCCTCGACGGTGATGGTCTCTCCATCGCGATTTTCGGGCTCCGCGGCGGCGCTCTCCGTTGGCCAGCCGAGCAGCAGCGCCCCCGCCAGCGCGAGGGGCAGCGGGGCCAGCGCGGCGGGGCGGCGGTGCAGCAAGCGATCCTCGACGGTGGGGGCCGA